>CAZHUU010000003.1:76574-93034 GCA_964535335.1 uncultured Mycobacterium sp. | reverse complement strand
TCGCAGTTGACCTGACTGGCAGGTTCAACGGGCTGACGGAACCCATCGCCGTCGCCCGGACTTACGCCGAGCAACTCTCGGCGGTTCTCGGTGTGCCCGCGTTCGCGTTCTACGACCTGCTCAGACGTGACGACCGAGCCAGCTAGGCCGGCGTCGCTCCGGTACGCGACCCTTGGGTGTCTCCGAAAGGGGATTACGCCGGGATGCTGATTGGCAACGTCGGCGGGAGCACCTGGTCAACCTCGATCATCCGGTCGGCGGGCCGGGGTTGATGTTGCTGCTGTTGGCGTGCAACGAACTTCACGAAGTAGGTGCCAGCCTTCGCCGGGGTTCGGCCGTGCAGCAGGGTGCGCCAGAGCTGGGCCAGGCGAGCGAAGATGTCGTTGTGGCAGGCGGTCTCAAGCAGGTGGGTGCCCAGAACGCTGGCCCACAGAGTGTGTCCGAGTTCGGTGGCATCAACGTCGTCGTCTAGATCGCCATCGGCGATGGCCTTGGTGATTGCGGCGACGAACTCGGCACGTCGCTGACCGAAGGCAAGGTCCCCGGAGTGGCTGATCTGGTCGAGGGCCAGGTGCAGTCGGAATCCGATGCGGGCGCGGCTGTCACCGTGCATCAGGGCGGCCGCGCCGAACGTGGCCGCGATGAGGTTTTCCAGCGTTGGCGACGGCGCATTCAGGGTCCCGTAAAACCGGGCGGCCAGGGCGGCGTCTGCCTCCTTGATGAGTGCGCCGGCTACCGACTCTTTGGACTGGAAGTGGTAGTAGAACGCGCCCTTGCTGAGTTGCGAGTGGGCGACGATGTCGCTCAGCGAGGTGTTGCCGTAGCCGACATCCTCGAACAACTCAGTAGCTGCCACCAAAATCCTCTGCCGCGTCGCCTCTGCCCTGATCTGCACGGGCACACCCTTTCCCCGTTGGGCCGCAGAGGTTCTCGACGGCTTTGCCCGCCATGGTGCCCGGCAGAAGTAATTGATCTGTAAATCACCGCGCAACAGGGGACGACATCATGGAGGCCCCTTACGGGTGGGCCGTAGCGGTTCTAAAGGCTGTCGATCCGAGTGATCGCGCCGAGTCGCTCGGCCAGGTCGATCACTCGGGGGCCAGTAAGCGGGCATGCTGTTGTTGTGTATGCGCCCGTGACTGTGCCGACCGGTTCCAGCCCCGGAACGGCGTCAATCTCTGCCCACGACATCCCTGCGCGGTCATGCAGTGCTGATCGAATGTCGGTAACCACGGCCAGGGCCTCAGGTGCGATGTTCTGGTCGCCGATGTGGTGGCGCACAGCGGCCATCACGCATGCGTCGAACTCGATCGACGCGGCCAGGCCCTTCAAACCGGTATGACCCTTCGGTCGCAGCGCGGCCATGCCGGCGAGGGTAGGAGCCGCTACTTACCGCACTGTTAACACCAGGAAACCGTTTGGCGCGAAGCCGCAACTCGTTGCCGTTGTCCTAGTTCATCTACCTCGTGCGGATAGCCGGAACTCGGAATCGTCCCTCTTCAGGCCCGCCTCACACCCCGCGAAGGCGGGCCGTCTTCCAGTTGTTACACCCACCACATTGACCGCGAATGAACGCGGTGCGAACCTGATCTGGTGATCAAGATCAAGGACGAGCAGCAGCTACTCGGCGAGGCCGTCCAGCGACTGTCAGCCCGGTACCCGTCCGTTTCGACGGCGACTGTTGCCGAGGTGGTTCACGACCAGCACGCCCGGTTCACCGGGGCACCGATTCGGGAGTTCGTGCCCTTGTTCGTCGAACGCCACGCCCGCACCGCCCTTGCCGAACTGTCGGTGCCCTACGACGTTGCGACTGCCTGAACGGGTCGCGAACCCCGCAATGTTGCCTTACCGTCAATAACCGTGAAGGTGGCGGACCAACCCCTTAGCGGTACACCCGCACCGTCCGACCGTGCCCAGGCGGTCAACCTGCTCGCCGAGCTGCAACGCCAGGTCTCACTGCTGGACGAGGACGGTGCGAAACAACGAAGGCTACTGGCTCACTACCAACGACGCGATCAGCACGACCAGGTGCGACGGGTGCAGCATAAAATCCGGCAGGCAGCCGTCGAACGACGGGAAATCCTCAACCTGATCGCCCGCCTCAGTGCCCGCTTCAAGACCTAACCGCTACTCGCCGGCAGTACCCGCTCGGCCGGCCCAGGCCGTAGTTGATGGCTGAAGCGATGTTGATGCCATCAACATTGTTCACTGTTTCCGCAGGTCGTAACACGTCGCTTAGCGTGCTTTCGCGTCGTCCAATTCGCTATTTTGGCAGTTCAGGCCGATTTCAGCGTCAGGTTCGATTCCCGGCAGCTCCACCGAAAGACAGGCCAGGCCGAAAGGCCTGGCCTGTCTTGTCTCCCGCGCTCAACCTCCCGTGATCCGCGCAAAGAAGTAGGTTTTCATCATGCGAGTGTTCATCACCGGCGCCAACGGGTTCATCGGGCGAGCGCTCGCGCGGCGCCTGCGCGACGACGGCCATCACGTCAGCGGTGTCGACGTCAACGCCGACCCCGACGCGAACGTTCTCGCCGGCGACATCGGCACCAGCGGCGCATGGCAGGGCCATGCCGCCGGTGCGGATGCAGTCATTCACACCGCTGCTGTGGTCTCCAATGCCGTTGGCATGGATACCCAATGGCGCGTTAACGTCCTTGGCACCCGCAATGTGCTCGACGCAGCCGCCCGCGGCGGCGCAGGACGCGTGGTTGTCCTGTCATCGGTTCGCGCGTTTTCCGACCTGGATTTTCCCGACAATGTCACCGAGGACTTCCCGGTCCGCCCCGACGGTGACCCCTACGTCGACACCAAGATCGCCGCGGAACACGTAGCACTGCTCGCGCACATCAAGGGCGATGTTCCGGTCACGATTGTGCGGCCCGCCGACGTATACGGGCCCGGATCTCGACCGTGGACGACGCTGCCGGTCGAACTGATCAAAAAGAACACGTTCGTGCTGCCGGCCATGGGCAATGGGATTTTCAGCCCGATCTACATCGATGACCTTGTCGATGGAGTCCTCCTGGCCGCACAGCATCCCGGGGCAGCTGGTCAGATTTTCACCCTCTCCGCCGGCGGTGTTCCGTGCAAGGAATTCTTCGGCCACTATTACCGGATGCTGGGCAAGCGTCCGGTGCTGCTGCCGACCTGGACGGCGGTCTCGGCGGCCCAAGCCAATGCGTTCGCCGCGTCGCTACGGAAGCGACCCACAGAGGCTAACGCCACCTCCGTACGCTATCTCACTCGTGTGGGCACCTACTCGAACGAAAAAGCCCGCCGAATACTAGGTTTCGAACCCCGGATCGATCTCGACACAGGGATGCAGCGCACACAGGAATGGCTGGAGGCGGCGGGGCTTCTGAAGAGTTGACGCCGACGCCACGCCGGTTCTGTTCCCGCAGCCGACGTCCAGACCGTCCGCCTTCCGAAATTACTTGGGGGGCATCCGGATGCCGCCGTCGACGCGGACGATTTCGGCGTTCATGTAGGAGTTGGTGATCAGTTCGATGACCATCGACGCTAATTCCTCTGGCTTGCCGAGCCGGTGCGGGAACAGCACCGACTCGCCGAGTTTTGCCTTGAACGCCTCGGAGGCCTCGCCCTCACCGTAGATCGGGGTGTCGATAAGGCCGGGAGCCACCGTGTTGACTCGAATCCCCACCGCTGAGAGGTCACGCGCCACCGGAAGGGTCAGGCCGACCACGCCACCCTTGGACGACGAATACGCCGCCTGCCCGATCTGGCCGTCGAAGGCCGCGACGCTGGTCATGTTGACGATCGCGCCGCGTTCGCCCGTGGCGGTCGGCTCGAGCCGGCTCATTGCCGTGGCCGCCAGTCGGATGCAGTCGAACGTGCCGACCAGGTTGATGTCGAGCACCTTCTTGTAGGCGCCGAGGTCGTGCGCCGAGGCGAACTCCCCGTCCTTGCCGATGGTGCGCTGGGCCCAACCGACGCCGGCCGAGTTGACGAGGGCGCGCAGCGGGCCGAGGTCCATCGCCGTGTTGACCGCGTCCTCGATCTGCTCGGTCTTGGTGACGTCGACGGTGACGAATACCCCGCCGATTTCGTGCGCAAGTTCCTGGCCCTTGTCGGCCTGCAGGTCGGCCACCACGACGCGGGCGCCGAGATCGGCCAGTTGACGTGCGGTGGCCGCACCGATACCGGACGCACCACCAGTGACGATTGCACTTGCTCCATTGAGTTCCACGGCGATGAGCTTACGGATGCCGGACTGCGCCGAGACCGGCTGCCCCAACTACGCCAGGCTGCTGCACGGAGGGCATCCCGGGAAGACGCCGTGACATGATCCGACCGTGAGTTCGTTCGAGGTCACCGAAGCGGGGATCGCCGACCTGCGCGGCGCGCTGGAGGACGGCCGGGTGACCGCCGTGCAGCTCGTCGAGGCCTACCTGCGTCGTATCGAGGCTTACGACCGCAGCGGGTCGATTCTGAACGCGATCGTCGTGTTCAACGACGACGCCCTGGCCGAGGCGGCCGAGTCTGACCGTCGGCGCTCGCGTGGCGAGCTGCTCGGGCCGCTGGATGGCATCCCCTACACCGCCAAGGACAGCTACCTGGCCACGGGGCTGACCGCGGCGGCCGGTTCGTACGCGTTCGCCAACCTGGTCGCCCAGAAGGACGCCTTCGCCGTCGAGCAGTTGCGCCGTGGGGGGGCGATCCTCATCGGCCTGACGAACATGCCGGCGATGGCTAACGGTGGTATGCAGCGCGGCTTGTACGGCCGCGCCGAAAGCCCCTACAACGAAGAATTTCTCACCGCCGCGTTCGGGTCGGGTTCGTCCAATGGTTCGGGGACGGCGACCGCGGCCAGCTTCGCCGCCTTCGGGCTGGGAGAAGAGACCTGGTCCAGTGGTCGTGCCCCGGCCACCAACAACGCGTTGTGCGCGTACACCCCGTCGCGGGGAGTGATCTCGGTGCGGGGAAACTGGCCGTTGGTCCCCACCATGGACGTCGTCGTGCCCCATACCCGCACGATGGCCGACATGGCCGAGGTGCTCGACGTCATCGTCGCCGACGACCCCGACACCCGCGGAGACCTGTGGCGGAGCCAGCCCTGGATCACCATCCCGGCCGCCTCGAAGGTGCGCCCGGCGTCCTACCGGGAGATCATTCCGGCCGATACCGTGGTAGCTCGGAAGGTACTGGCGGGCAAGCGATTCGGTGTTCCCCGTATGTACATCAACGCCGACCCCGAAGCCGGGGTCGGCGAGGGGCTGGGTATCGGCGGAGCCACCGGGCGGCGCATCGACACCCGCCAGTCCGTCATCGACCTGTTCCAGGCCGCGGGCGCCGCCCTGATTGCCGCCGGGGCTGATGTGGTGCTGGTGGACTTCCCGGTGGTGTCCAACTACGAATGCGACCGTGCCGGGGCGCCATCGATCAAGACCCGCGGCCTGGTCAGCCCGGAGTTCCTGCACCGCGAGATCCTCGACCTGTCCGCATGGTCGTGGGACGACTTCCTGCGCGCCAACGGCGACCCGGCCATCCCGAACCTCGCCGTGGTCGACGGCGAGCGGATCTGGGTGAATCCCCCCGGGGCACTGCCGGACCGCGTCCGGGGTTTCGACGACGACATCAACAGCTATCCGGCTTTCATCCGGGACAACCCGATCGAGTCCTTCCTCGACATCCCGCACATCGAGGAAGGACTGCGCGGCCTGGAGCAGACCCGCAAGACCGACTTCTCCACCTGGATGCACCGCCGCGGCCTGGATGCGGTGATCTTCCCGACCGTGGCCGACGTCGGCCCGGCCGACATGGACATCAACCCGGCCTCTGCTGATCTGGGCTGGCGCAACGGGGTGTGGGTGGCCAACGGCAACCTCGTGCCGCGGCATCTGGGGATCCCGACCGTCACCGTGCCGATGGGGATCATGAGCGACATCGGTATGCCGGTGGGTCTGACCTTCGCCGGGCACGCCTATGACGACACCCGATTGCTGTCCTTTGCGGCGGCCTTCGAGGCCACCGGTTCCCGCCGCACACCGCCACCGCGCACCCCACCCCTATGATCGCCAGCATGAATCCCCGGATGCCGGCCGAATACGCGCCGCAGGAACGTGTTTGGATGGCCTTCCCCACCGAGGGCTACTCCCTTGGCGACACCGAGCAGGCCCGGGACGAGGCGCGGTCCACCTGGGCGGCGGTGGCCCACGCCGTCGCCGAGTTCGAGCCGGTGACCGTGGTGGTGGACCCCGGTGAGCGGGCGGCCGCCGACCGGTACCTGTCGTCGAGCGTCGACATCATCGAAGCGCCGCTCAACGACGCATGGATGCGCGATATCGGGCCGACATTCGTCCACACCGCCGACGGGTCGGTGGCAGCGGTGGACTGGGTGTTCAACGGCTGGGGCGCCCAGGACTGGGCGCAGTGGGACCGCGACGCGAACATCGGCCGGCTGGTGGCTGAGGCCGCCGGCGTGCCGGTGATCTCCTCGGACCTGGTCAACGAGGGCGGCGGCATCCACGTCGACGGCGAGGGCACCGTGCTGGTGACCGACACCGTGCAACTCGACCCCGGTCGCAACCCAGGGCTGACCCGCCAGGAGGTCGAAGCGGAACTGGCGCGCACCATCGGCGCCACCCACGCGGTGTGGCTGCCGTGCGGGCTGACCCGGGACTCCCAGCGGTTCGGCACCCGGGGGCACGTGGACATCGTCGCCGCCATCACCGCACCCGGTCGGCTGCTGCTGCACACTCAGCGCGACGCCTCGCATCCCGACTACCAGGTGAGCCGCACCGTGCGCGCCGCGCTGGAGGCCACCCACGACGCAGCCGGCCGACCGTGGGAGATCGTCGAAATGCCCGCTCCGGCAACGCTGACCGACTCTGAAGGCTATGTCGACTACAGCTACATCAACCACCTCGTGGTCAACGGCGGCGTCATCGCCTGCTCGTTCGGCGACAGCGAAGACCGCACCGCCATGGCAATCCTTGCCGAGCAGTACCCGGGCCGGCGGGTGATCAGCGTGGACGCCCGCCCGTTGTTCGAACGGGGCGGCGGTGTCCACTGCATCACCCAGCAGCAGCCGGCTCCCAGAGCGGGTTGATTCGGCGCCGACCCGTTCCATGCCGCTGATTTCTCGGCAGTGCAACGAGATCCGCGAGATGTCCTCCGTCGTGCCGTTGTCGACCTAGGCTCGGCTGGTGCGGAAGGACGATCCCACCGAGCTCGCCGACGACGATGCGCGCATCCTCGCGCTGGAGTCGGCGGCCGTCACCGGACACACGCTCAAGCTCGTCGTCCTCGAGCCGGGTACCGGGCAACTCGACGTCGATGTGCTGCGGGCCCGCGTCGCCGCTCGACTCGACAGCCAACCCCGGGCACGTCACCGGGTCGACAGCACGGGGGAGCGCCCGCGCTGGGTCGAGTGCACCGACTTCGACATCGCCAACCATGTCCGACGTCATCCCGGCGCCGACGGAGCCACGCACGCGGACTTGTTGGGCGCGGTGGACGCCCTGATGTCGGCGCATCTTGATCACAGTCGCCCGCTGTGGACGCTCGACATCATCGGGCCGCTGGCCGATGGACGCGAGGCGATCGCCGCCCGGATTCATCACGCGATGGCCGACGGGATCGCCGGGGTGCGGTTCCTGCACGACGTGCTGTTCGATCCACATCCCGAGAAGCCGCTGCCGGCCGGCGCGCCCGGTGTCAGGCCGGAACAGCGCGTCGGCTGGCTCACCGAGGCGCGACGGATGCCGGCCGCGGTCCACCGGGAACTGGGGCACCGAGGCTCGGCGTCCCCGCTGGATCGTCCCATCACCGGCGCACGTGAATTAGCCTTCACCGCAGCGACTCTGGCCCAGATGAAGGAGATCGGCGCTGCGCTGGACGACCCGGCCACCGTCAACGACGTGCTGCTGGCGGGCATCGCGGGCGGCCTACGTGACTGGTTCGATGCGCAGGGGATGACGGCTCCGCATCTGCGGGCGCAGATACCGGTCAGTCTTCACCATCGGGCCGAGGTCGCGGATGCGGCCGGTAACCGGGACTCCTTCCTCAACGTCGACCTGCCACTCGGGGAGGACGACCCGTTGGAGCGGCTCAGGCACATCCGCGCCCAGACGCGCGAAGGCAAGCAACGCGGCGATGCGCAGGAACTGTATGACCTGTTTCACGCGCTGGGACGGGTGCCGGCGGTCGGGCGTGCCGTACAACGGCTGGCCGGTAGCCCCCGCGAGTTCAGCCTGTCGATCTCCAACGTTCCCGGGCCGGGGGAGCCGGTGGGTGTCGACGGCCGCCGGGTGGAACATCTTTTCTCATCCTCGGAGCCGGCCATGCATCATGCCCTTCGCATCTCGGCGATCTCCTGCGACGGAACGGTCGGCATCGGCCTGTGCACCGATCCGCAGGCGTTGCCCGGGATGCCGGCGCTGGCTGAGGCGATCGATGCGGCCTTCACCGAATTGCGCCGCGCCGCCCTGGGCGAATGAACTGATGCCGGTCGGGGACCTCCGGTGGTGTTGCGATGATTTCCGCGATCCGGGGAAGTCTGATCCTCATGGGCACACTGATCTATGGCTTCAACGTGTCGGTGGACGGCTACATCGCTGACGCGCAGGGCAACACCGACTGGAGCGAGCCGAGCGAGGTGTTGCACCAGTACTGGAACGACTTCGAGCGGGAGACCGCCCTGTCGTTGTACGGGCGCCGGCTCTACGAACTGATGTCCGCGTATTGGCCGACCGCCGACCAGGCCCCGCACGCCACCCCGCTGATCGTCGACTTCGCCCGCATCTGGCGCGACATGCCCAAGGTCGTGTTCTCGCGCACGCTGGAGTCCGTCGGCTGGAACTCCCGGCTGGAACGCGGCGACCCGGTCGAGATGGTGAGGAAGCTGAAGGCCGACACCGACGGGCAACTGGAGGTGGCCGGCGCGACGCTCGCCGCACCGATCGTGCGGGCCGGGCTGGTGGACGAATACCGGATCGTGGTCGCGCCCATCGCGGTGGGCGGTGGCACGCAATTCTTCCCGACCCTGCCGTCGTGGATCTCGCTGCGACTGCTGGAGAACCGCACCTTCCCGGGTGGCACCGTACTGCTGCGCTACGCGGCCAAACGCGACTGATCGACGACCCCGGTTGCCCACGACAGGGGTGGCGTGTTTGCTCTCGCGTCAATTTCTCTGCACCGCAGCCTGATCGGGCCGCTGGTCTCTCCGCGTGCATGTGCGATAGATTCTCCGCATGCCTATTCGCTACATGCGAAGGCACCGGGTGGGGAGCGGCCGCTCGAATGGTCGCTGGGTCGGACTGGTTGCTTCGCCATTTCTTGTCATGAGCGTCGCGTTCGTCGTTCCGGGCGCGCCGCCGATGGCGTCGGCCGCCGACTGCCCCGACGCGGAAGTCGTCTTCGCCCGTGGCACCGATGAGCCGGCGGGGCTCGGCCGTGTCGGCGACGCCTTCGTCGCCGCGCTGCGTAGCCAGGCCCCCGGCATGAACATCGACACCTACGCCGTGAACTACAAGGCCAGCAAGCTGCAGCTGCACGGCGGCGACGGTGCCGACGACGCGATCGCCCACATCAAATCCACGGTGTCGTCCTGCCCCGACACCAAGATCGTCCTGGGCGGCTTCTCCCAAGGGGCGAGCGTCATCGACATCGTGGCCGGTGTTCCGATGGGCGGCATCACCTGGGGCAACTCGCTACCGCCGCAATACGCCGACAACATCGCCGCCGTCGCGACCTTCGGCAACGTGGCCGGCCGCACCGGCGGATCGCTGACCTCTCAGAGTGCGCTGCTCGGTGCCAAGGCGATCGACCTGTGCAACCCGGGCGACCCGATCTGCCACGCGGGTCCCGGCAATGAATGGAGCGGGCACACGGAGGGCTACGTCCCCGGATACACCACGCAGGCGGCGACGTTCGTCGCGGGCAAGCTGCTGTTCGGCGTCGGCGCGACGGTGCCCGGCTACGGCCCGCCGCCGGGCTACGGTCCGGTTACTCCCGGCTACTACGGTCCCGACACGTCGGTGCACGGTCCGCAACCGGGATACGGGCCGATGGCGCCCGGCTACGGTCCGCAGGCGCCGGGTCCGGGCCAGCCAACACCAGCGCCTAGGGCGCCGTCACCCGATTTCGGATTGGTGTCGGCGATCTACTGACGCGGTGGATGCTGTCTGGGATCAGGGAATTTCAGGCATCGGCATGCCAGTAGGGCGAGATCGCGTGCGACGTCCGACTTCGGTTCGGTCTGGGTCAGGATGTGGCTCAACCCCGTCCGCACAACCGTTTCGGCCATCAGGTCAACATCGGACGCAGGCAGCGCCGGCCACTGATCGGTGACCCAGGTGCGCAGCAGTTCCTCTGCGGTCGTGATCAGCGGCTCGCCGCGGGTGGTCAGTAACGGCAACAACGACGTGTCGCCGTCGATCGGTGCGCGGGTCAAGATGGTCTGCAGCAGCGGATTGCCGCCCGTCTCGTCGAGCATGTAGCTCACGGCGGCCTGCACGCCCCCGGCCAGATCGCCCGGGTGTTGCGCCAATCGGCTCCGCATCTCGTCGAAGAAGGTGGCCGCCTCACGCAGTACGAGTGCCTGCCCGAGGTCGTCCTTGGTGCCGAACTCCGCGTGCACGCTGGCGCGACTCATACCGATCGCCGTGGCGATCGCGCCCATCCGCACCGCCGACCACCCGCGGTCCAGCACCACGTCCCGTGCCGCGTCGAGGGCGGATTCCCGTAGGCGGGACCGGCCGAAGGCGCGGGTCTCTGCACGGAGGTCGACGACGGTCATCCGGCGAAGTCTAGCCGACGAAAGCAGAGATATGTCGATTGCACTCGACATTTTCTAATTTTTGTCTAGAGTGACAGGCACCACTATCTCGGGAGGCATCATGACCCTCGCCTACACGCGCGCGGAGCGTCCGTACGATCCCGCCGACCTGTCCTCGCTGGCCTTCTGGTCCGGCACCTGGTGGGAACGGGAGAAGACCTTCGCCGAACTGCGCGCCGAGCGCCCGATCTCGTGGCACCGGCCGGTGAAGAACGGGCTGTTCGAGGATCCCAACGATCAGGGCTTCTGGGCGGTGGTCCGGCATGCCGATCTGGTCGAGGTCACCCGCCGGCCCGGTGATTTCCTCTCCGGTGAGGGCATCGCCTTCGAGTCGTTCCCCAAGGAGATGCTCGACGCCGCGCAGGGCTTCATCGCGATGGACCCGCCCCGGCACACCAAGATGCGGCGGTTGATGGCCGCCGCGTTCACCCCCAAGCAGTTGGCCCGCATCGACGATCACATCGTGGCGAACGCCCGCCGCGTGGTCGACGGCATCGCCGACAAGGGCGATGCCGATTTCGTCAACGAGGTCGCCAGGCTGGTCCCGATGCACAACATCTGCGATATGGCGGGCATCCCCGAGGAGCACCGCCGCACGATCGCCCATGAATCGGAGTTCGCCGACGGCTGGCGCGATCCGCGACTGCTGGAGGGGGCCGAGCCGCTGGCCCGGGTGGCGCAGGCGCTCGCCACGGTCAACGCCATCGCGATGGAACTCGTCGAGGCCCGGCGCCGCAAGCCGGAGGATGATCTGGTCACCGCGCTGGTCCAGGCCGAAGTCGACGGCGAGCGGCTGACCGACGAGGAGATCTCGTCGATCTTCTTCCTGTTGATCGTCGCCGGTAACGACACCACCCGGCAGTCCACCTCGCACGGCATGAAGGCGCTCACCGACTTCCCGGAGCAGCGGGCCTGGCTGATGGAGGATCTCGATGGGCGGATGCCGCTGGCCATCGAGGAGATCGTCCGCTGGGCCACCCCGATCATGACGTTCCGGCGCACCGCCGCGCACGACACCGAACTGGGTGGTCAGCACATCACCCAGGGCGACAAGGTGATCATGTTCTACTCGTCGGCCAACCAGGACACCGAGGTGTTCGATCATCCTGAGCGGCTCGACCTTTCGCGGTCGCCCAACAAGCACGTCGCGTTCGGCGGCGGCGGTATTCACCATTGCCTCGGCGCGCAACTGGCCCGTCGGCAGCTGTCGGTCACCTTCCGGGAACTGCTGACCCGGCTGCCCGACATCCACACCGTTGGCGAGCCGGAGCTGGGAACCGGTAACTTCTTCCATACCGTGCTGTCCATGCGGGTCGAGTTCACCCCGGAGAAGAGGAAATGAAGGTCGTCGTCGACCGCACCAAGTGCTCCTCGATCGGACTGTGTGAGGCCGTCGCCCCCGACATCTTCGAGGTCGGACCGGACGGCGTCATGAACATCCTCATCGAGGACATCAATGCCGACCGCCGAGGGGATCTCGAGCAGGCGTGCGAGAACTGCCCGACGCAGGCGCTCAGCATCGTCGAGGATTGACCTCCGCCTGAGTCCCCGGGTGTACAGTCCCGGACGTGCGCTCAAATGACCACCTGCGGAACATGACCCGCTTTCTGGCGCCGGTCGTGACGGTAGCCTTTGTCGCGCTGGGGATTTGGCCGGCAATCGCATGGGCGGGCGGCCCCGAGGGGGATGTCGACACTGCCATCTCCGTCGCGGTCGGCACCGGCGTCTTCGTCGACGGCCTGGTGGGCTTCCGGGCGACCGGCGCCACCAATGAGGACGCCTCGGCGCGGGTGATCGCGCAGTGCCAGGGCGCGGGTGGGCAGGACTGCACCAGCGATGAGGTGACCAACGACAACCTGTGCATCGTGTCCGTCGCCGACAGCGTCAACGAGGTCGTGGCGGGCGGCGCGGGCACGACCGTCGACGCCGCTCGCGACGATGCGTTCCAGCGGGCGGCGGCCAACGGCACACCGATGGGGCCGGCCGCCACCATTGTCATCTCGGATTGCCACTGATGGGCAGGGCGATGTTCGGACCTGGAAGCCGACGCAAGACGACACTGGTGCTGGTGAGCCTGGCTGTGGTGGCGGGCGTTTCGGCGCCGGCCGCCGAGGCGCTGCCGAGTTGTCAGGACGCCGGCACGACGTCGACCTGCCGCACCAACGGCAGCGTGTCGATCAAGGCCCGTCCCGGCACGGTGGCGCCCCCGGCGAATCAGCCGAACATTCGTTGGGGCGGTGGTTCCGGCCTGTCGCTGACATTCGGCCGCTAGGGGATTACATGCCCGGGGGAGGCTTGGCCGAGCACTGGGACGAGGCCTACGCCCAAGGCGAGACCACGCGCAGCTGGTTCGAGACCGATCCGGTGATGTCGCTGCGGATGCTGGACGCCGCCGGTGTTTCCCCCGATGCGAGCGTCGTCGACGTTGGCGGCGGAACCTCCCGCATGGCGGACACCCTGCTGGCGCGCGGTCACGATGACCTGACCGTGGTCGATATCTCGGACGCGGCCCTCGGCATCGCGAAGCGGCGTCTCGGCAGCGATGCCGCGCGGGTGCACTGGGTCCGCGCCGACGTCTGCGAATGGTCGCCCGGCCGGGCGTTCGACGTCTGGCACGACCGCGCGGTGATGCACTTCCTGACGTCGTCGGCGGACCTTATGCGCTATCTGCGTAACTTGAACGCCGCCAGCAGGCCTGGCGCGGTCGCGGTGTTCGGCTGCTTCGCCCCCCGACGGGCCCACGCACTGCTCCGGTCTTCCGGTCGTGCGCCGGGACGCCGACGATCTGGCCGAGGTGCTCGGCCCGGAATGGTCGTTGATCGCCGCGGACCGGGAGTTGCATCCCACGCCCGGCGGTGCCGTGCAGCCCTTCACCTGGGCCGCATTCATGCGCTCAGGTGCAGCAGTCGGGGTCCAGAGCGGCACATAGCGCCTGCAGCGCCTCGGGCCGGATGCGGTGAAAGACGTTCATCCCACGTCGCTCGGACAACACCAGGCCGGCCTTGCGGAGTTGGGTGAGGTGGTGGCTCATCGTCGACTCGGTCAGCTTGAGCACCGCGGCCAACTCGCCCGAGGTCTCTTCGCCCGCGGCCGAACTGAACAGGTAGGACACGATCTTGACCCGGGCCGGATCCGCCAGGGCCTTGAGTCGCAGCGCGATATGCAGGGCGTCGTCGTCGCTCATCGGACCGGCGGCGACGGGGGCGCAACACACCGGCGCGGTGGTGTCGATGACGGGCAGCGCTTTGGGCATGGCATCATTATGCACGAAACATTGACATATATCGAAAAGGTTGGCATGCTGGCGAGCAGCGGTAGTTCGACATATATCGCAGAACCTCGGAGGTGGCTCCCATGTCCCGTGTACAGCTCGCACTCAACGTCGACGACCTCGACGCCGCAATCACGTTCTACTCCAAGCTGTTCGGCGTGCAGCCGGCCAAGGTCAAGCCCGGATACGCCAACTTCGCCGTCGCCGAGCCGCCACTGAAACTGGTGCTGCTGGAGAACCCCGGCAAGGGCGGCACGCTCAACCACCTCGGGGTGGAGGTGGAGTCCAGCGAGCGGGTGCACGGTGAGATCGCGCGACTGGCCGGAGAGGGGTTGTTCACCGAGGAGGAGATGGGCACCACCTGCTGCTTCGCCACCCAGGACAAGGTGTGGGTCACCGGACCCGGCGGAGAACGCTGGGAGGTCTATACCAAGCTCGCCGACTCGGAGACCTTCTTCGGCGGACTACCTGTGGTCGAGGAAGCCGGCTGCTGCGGCGGCGCGGAGGCAAGCGCGCGGTGAGGCTCGCGGTCGACGCCGTCACCCCCTCGGTGTGGACGCCGTCGGACTTTCCCGATGAGGCGCGATGGTCGTTCGACCTGTCCGCTGCCGACCGCGACGCCCTCATCGCGTACGGCCGCGGCGGCGAGCACGCCGAACTGGCAGAGCATTTCGGCACCGCCGCCGGCCGGTGGACCGAGCTGCTGACCGTCGGACCCGGGTTCGTGCGGCTGCGGCGGTTTCCCATCGACGCGCTGACCAATGCCGAGACCGAGCACGCCTACCTCGGGCTGGGCCGACTGCTCGGCGAGCCTGTCGGCCAGGATCGCGACGCCAACGTGCTCACCCACATCCGCGACGAGCGGTTGCCACCGGAGCCGGGGGTGCGCAAGTACCGCACCAATCAGCGCCAGGACTTCCACAGCGACGGCTCCGACATCGTCGGGCTGCTATGCCTACGCCCGGCCAAGGCCGGCGGCGAGTCCCGGATCGCCAGTGCGCATGCCATCTACAACGAGATGCTCCGCCGTGCACCGCATCTCGTTGATGTGATGTACCAGCCGATGCCCTGGGACCGCAATGACGAACAGAGCGCCGGGGAGCCGCCGTACTTCGAACTGCCGCCCATAATCGACATCGACGGGCTGCCGAGGCTGTTCTTCATCGCCTGGTACATCCGCGACTCCCAACGCCACCCCGAGGCGCCCCGGCTCACCGACGATCAGTGTGTCGCCCTCGACCTCGCCGAGACCATCGCCAATGACCCGGCATTCCACATCGAGCTGCAGTTCGAGCCCGGCGACGTCCAACTGCTCAACAACACCACGGTGCTGCATTCGCGCGAGGCCTACACCGACGACGATGATCCGGCGCGGCGCCGGCACCTGCTGCGGCTCTGGCTGAAAATCCCGACCGCCACCACCCACCAATTGCTGCGCGGTGGTGTTCCGCGACAGCGCACCTGAGCACGACAGGAGCATCCGCGTGACCGAAGCAACCACGTCTGCCGAGTCCGACGCGCCCGTCGCGGCCCGACTTTCCACCCTAGATCGACTGCTGCCGGTCTGGATCGGCGCGGCCATGGGGCTGGGACTGCTACTGGGCCGGCTCATTCCCGGCCTGGGTGACGCCATCAGCGCGGTTCAGGTCGACGGCATCTCGCTGCCCATCGCGATCGGCCTGCTGGTGATGATGTATCCGGTGCTGGCCAAGGTGCGCTATGACCGCCTCGACACCGTGATCCGCGACCGCAGGTTGCTGCTGGCCGCGCTGTTCCTGGTGTGGGTCATCGGTCCCGCGCTGATGTTCACCCTGGCGTGGCTGTTCCTGCCGGATCTGCCCGAATACCGCACCGGCATCATCATTGTCGGGCTCGCACCGTGCATCGCGATGGTGATCATCTGGAACGACCTCGCCCGCGGCGACCGCGAGGCCGCCGCCGTGCTGGTCGCGATCAACTCGGTGATCCAGGTGCTCATCTTCGCGGTGCTGGCCTGGTTCTACCTCTCGGTGCTGCCCGGCTGGCTCGGCATGAACCAGACCGGTATCACCACCTCGCCGTGGCAGATCGCCAAGTCGGTGCTGATCTTCCTCGGCATCCCGCTGGTCGCCGGCTATCTGACCCGCCGTTACGGTGAAAAGCTCAGGGGCAGAGCGTGGTACGAATCCACCTTCCTGCCCCGGATCGGGCCCTGGGCGCTCTACGGCCTGCTGTTCACCATCGTCATCCTGTTCGCCCTGCAGGGCGAACAGATCACCTCCCGGCCACTGGATGTGGTGCGCATCGCGCTGCCACTGCTGGCCTACTTCGCCATCATGTGGACCAGTGGCTTCGTGGTCGGTGCGGTGCTGAAGCTGGGTTACGCCCGTACCACCACCCTGGCGTTCACCT
>CAZHUU010000003.1:24735-76564 GCA_964535335.1 uncultured Mycobacterium sp. | reverse complement strand
GGCAACAACTTCGAACTCGCCATCGCCGTGGCGATCGCGACGTTCGGCGCAACCTCCGGGCAGGCACTGGCCGGCGTGGTCGGCCCGCTGATCGAGGTGCCGGTGCTCGTCGGGCTCGTGTACGTCTCGCTCGCGCTGCGGCGGTTCTTCCGATGACCCCCAGCGTGCTGTTCGTCTGCGTGCACAACGCCGGCCGCTCCCAGATGGCCGCCGGCCTGCTGGCGCATCTGGCCGGCGATCGCATCGAAGTGCGTTCGGCCGGAACGCAACCCGCCGAGCAGATCAATCCGGCCGCCGTGGCGGCGATGGCCGAGATCGGCATCGACATCACCGCGGCCACCCCCAAGGTGCTCGCCGCGCAGGCCGTCGAGACCAGCGATGTGGTGATCACCATGGGCTGCGGCGACAACTGCCCGTACTTTCCCGGGGTCTCCTATCGCGACTGGCAGCTCGACGACCCGGCAGGTCAACCCGTTGAAGTGGTCCGCCGCATCCGCGACGACATCGCCGAACGGGTGAAAGCGCTCATCGATGAGCTGGCACCCCGGTGTTAGCCGTCACTGGCCGAGGAGTGCGCTGAGCTCGTCCCGTGACGAGATCCCAAGCTTTTCGTAACTGCGTTGCAGCTGGGTTTCGACGGTGCGCACGGAAATTCCGAATTGAGCCGCGATCTCCTTGTTGGACCTGCCGGCTGCCGCCAACACCGCGGCGTCCCGTTCGGCACGGGTCAGCAGAAGGCGACTGTCGAGCCCTCGAAGGGCGGGCGTCGTGGCGCCTTCGCACACCGCCGCCAGGGAGGTAGCCCGCACGGCAGCCGCGCCGGCGCGCCGACTCCCGATCTTGCGCCATGCCACCGCGGCATCCGCAGCGGCCTCGGCGGCCAGTAGGGCAGCGCCGAGTTGTTCAAAGCCCTTCGATGCCTCTTCCAGCGCCTCGGGATCGGAGGCGGCGAGGGCCCGAGTGTGGCTCAACCGGGCCGCGATGAGGTGGCCTTCCATGTCTTTCGCAAGGCCGGCCAACCGGTCGAGAACCTGCGCCGGCGCGCCGAGTCGGGCAACGGAATGCAGGGCGGCTGTTGCGCCCACCAGGTTGCCGATTCGTTCGCCCGTCGCGGCGGCTTCCAACAACAAGGAGCGGGCGTGGGGTAGGTCGCCTTCAGCCACCGTTGTCCACGCCTGAGCAAGCAACACCTCGAGCAGGCCGACAGCGACCACCGGAACGCCCCGCGCCTCGATTTTGTGGAGCGACTGGCGCGCCGCCATCGGTTGTCCGGCCAACGCCTGCGCCCAGGCCAACGTGGCCAGTGCATCGCTTTCGTGGAGGGTGCGACGATGCTGACTGAAGAGGGCCGCACTGACCGAGCTGTAGCGGATCGCGGTGACCACGCGACCTTGCTCGCGTGACACCTTGGCCAGCTCCCAGGCGAAGGTGGCCTGTGCCTCGGGTGAACGATCAGCCACCGCCTGCTGGTACTGGGTGTGGACCAACGCCTCGGCTTCACGCAATGCGCCGCTGGCGACGAGGACCTCACACTCGCTCAGCAGGAGCAGGCCCGGATACCCGTCGGGTGGGGAGGCCAGCGAGTCGTAGGCCTCCCGACCGCGTCGGGCGACGGCCAGCGCCGATTCCTGCCGACCGAGCCAAGAAAGGCTGACAGATCCGGCCAGCGCCGCCCAGACCGCGCCGAGTCCGGTGACGCGCTCGAGTACCGGAAGCGCAGCGTCAGCTCCGGCCCGGGGGCCGTCCGTCACCAACTCGATCCAGGAGGCGCGGGCGAGAATCTCGTCGCGGGCGGCCGGATCATGGATGGCTGCTGCCGTCGCCACGGCGATTTGGCGCCCCTGCTGCGCGTCGCCGCCGCCCATAATGTAGTCCAGCCTGGTCTGTGCCACCCGGCGGCGCTCATCATCGGTCATAGCATCGGAAGCCAACTGCGCCAACTCCCCGTCGAGGTCCGCCGCGCCGGCGAGCGCGGCGGCCTGGACGGCCAGCAGTGCCGCTTCGAAACCGCCGCCAGCCGCAGCCGCTGCCCGGGCCAGCCGCTCGGCGAGCGCGAAGTTGTAGCTCCAGCGCGCAAGCCGGGCTCCTGCGAGCAGCCGCTCGGCGCTACCCCCGCCGGCTTCCAACCACCAGGTCGCGACGCGCAAGGTGTCTTCGCGGCGGCGGGCGCCGACCGACTCGACCGCCTCGGCCATGGTCCGCGCCAGGCGACGTAGTCGTACCGCGGGGATCCGGGACCGGACGACGTCGCCGTAGAGCGGGTGGCTGAGGCCGACCTCGAGCCGTCTCCCATTGATCCGGCTGGTGACCAGGCCCTTGGCCTCGAGCGCCTCGACGATCTCGGCGCCGGCCAGTTCCTCCACTTCCATGGAGCCGATCGGTTCGGCAAAGGCAACCAGTTCCATCACGGCGGCCTCGGCCGGCTCGAGAACCCCCAGCCGCGCCTCGATGAGCTCGGCGAGCCGCTTCGACGGTGCCAGTGGCGACGTCAGCCGCCAGACGCCCACCACCTCTTCGAGGGTGTGTTCGTCCTGGGCACCGCGGACTAGTTCGTGCAGGAACAAGGCGTTTCCCTGTGTCCGCACCGCCAGCTCCAGAACGGTTGCGGCGTCTACCGGCCCGTCGAGAACCGCTTCGAGCAGTTGCTCCACCGACTCGGCGGTCAGGCGGCCGAGATCGATGCGCTCGACGAACCCGTCCTTCCACAACGCCGTCACCGGGTCCGGGCACGCCTCGCCGCTGCGCACCGTCGTGATGATGAAGGCGGTACCGCTTTCCGCCAGCGCGTGGACGAGGGTTGCCGACGCATCGTCGAGGAGATGGGCGTCGTCGACCAGGAGGGCCAGCGGCCGGCCGCCCGCTCGGCTGACCAGACCGGCGATGCAACTTCGGAGCAGCTGTCCGCGGTCCTGACGATTGAAGCCCGCACCGTCATCCAGCGGGGGCAGGACGTGTGCGAAGGCGCCGAATGGGAGACCCGACGCCGACCGAGTGCCGGTCACCTGCTCCGTGGCGTAGCCGAGGTCCTCCGCGCGGCGGAGCGCCTCCCGAGCAAGCCGACTCTTCCCGACACCGGCATCACCTGCGAGTAGCACTCCGGAGGGATCCGCTGCCGAGAGGCACCCGAGGATCCGGGCAAGCTCCCCGTCCCGTCCGGTCAGCGGCCACTCGTTCACCGGCTCAGTGTCACACGGGGCGCATCCGTGAAACACCGTCCTCGCATGCGTAGTGCGGTACGGATGACCGCTCCGCGGGCCGGCGGTTGACTCCCGGCATGCTGTCCGAGCCGCGGGAGGCCGCCCGAAGGCTTCATCGTCGCGCGAGTGCCCTCTCGCGATCGGACCCGGCTCAGGCGCGCGCCCTGTACGAACGGGCCCTCACCCTGCTGCGCTCGGAGGGGTGCGCAGGCCCGGCGCTGGTTCGCTCACTGCACAACCTTGCGGTGCTCTACGACCAGGCAGGCGAACCCGAGCGCGCCGCGGTGCTCTGGGCCGAGGCCGGCGCCGTCACCGAGCAGCTCCACTCCAACGTCCCCGACGTACGTGAGGGGAAGAAATGACCGCAACGTCCACCAATGACGGCATGGTCGCTGTGCCGCCGACAACCAAGGAGGAGAACTGTGACCACTGAAGCCGATCCCGACATCATTCGCTCGGGGCGTCCGAGGGTCAGCGCGCTGCGCGACGACCCGACGTTGCCCAACCCGGTCGACTACAAGTCGTGGAAGTTCATGATCTGGATGGGGCCGGTCTTCGCGCTCACGTTCTTTGTGTTGTGGGGCTATCTCGCCGGCAACTTTCCGCCGTTCCCGGCGAGCTCCACTCCCCAGCAGATCTGGCAGCACTATCACGACGACCGGCTGTCGATCCTGATCGGAACGAGCCTCGCCTTCACGTTCACCGGGCTCTACATCGTCTGGAACGTCGGCATATCCCGAGTGATGGAACGCATCGAAGGCACCGGCGGCATCTGGTCCAAGGTCGAGGTCCTGGGCGAGGTGATGATCCTCGTCGCGATCATGCTGGCCTTCATCATGTGGCTGGGAGCGGCCTACGCGGTCGACGTCATCGATCCGGCCACCGTCTACGTCCTGCACTGGATGGGCTGGATGGCGCTCGACCTGCCCTATATAGCAGGAACTTTCGCGATCGGCGCAGTCAGTATCGTGTTCGCCAAGGACCGGCGTGAGACGCCGCTCGTTCCTCGCTGGCTGTGCTGGTGGGGCTGGTTCACGGTGCTGGTCTTCTTCCCGGTGAGCGCCATTCCCTTCGTGAAATCCGGCCCGCTCGCCTACAACGGCCTGATCAGCTGGTGGATCGCGTTGATCCCCTGGGGAGTCTGGATGTTCCTGCTGTCCTACTACCTCCTCAAGGCCATCGACCGGATCAAGGCCGAAGACGCCGCAAAAGCTCGAATCTAGGTGGGCCCGTTAGACAGCCAGGGCACGCCTCGTACGGAGACCAGACGCCTTCCCGGAGCGGAGGGCGTCTGGGTCTTCATCGGGGCCGATGCGGTCATCTTCGCGCTGTTCTTCGTGAACTTCATGAAGGATCGCCAATCCCACGCGGCGTTCTTCGAGGCGTCGCGGCAGACGCTGAACGCGAACCTGGGCGGACTGGACACGCTCATCCTGTTGACCAGCTCCTGGTTCGTCGCGCTCGGCGTGCAGGCACTCCGGCGCGACGACCGGGGCAGTGCGTCCCGATACTGGCTCGGCGGAGTGCTCACCGGATTGATGTTCGTGATCTCCAAGTCGACGGAGTACACCGAGAAGTTCGCCGCCGGGATCGTGCCCGCGACGAATCCCTTCTACATGTGGTACTTCACCCTGACCGGGATACACCTGGCGCACGTCGTGGCCGGCACATGTCTGCTCGCGTACGTGTGGCTACGGACTCGACGTCGATCGTATGGCGGCGGCAATTACGTTGTCCCGGAATCCATTGCGTCGTTCTGGCACCTCGTGGATCTGCTGTGGATATTCCTGTTCCCGTTGTTGTACTTGCTGAAGTAGGTAGCCCGATGCCCCCAATGCCACTGATTCGTCAGCGTGCCACGGTCGTCTGGATCGTGCTCATGACCGCGACCTGCACCTCGACCTGGGTCCTGTCCAAGATCGCAGCCGGGCCGAAATTCGTCGTCGGTGGAATCCTTCTCATCGCGGCACTCAAGGCATGGCTCGTCGTGATGGACTTCATGGAACTGCGCCACGCCCCGAGGGCGGCACGTGTGTTTGCCGAAGTGTGGATCAGCGCAGTGACGCTGATCGTGCTGTACATCTGGTTCACCACACCGATGGCGGCCTGATGCCACAGCCACCCCATTTCGTGTCTCTGCCCACCCACTGGGGTGGTGCCAAACGCTGCACCGGACTGCAACCATCGCGGTGCGAATCATCTCTTTCTCGACGAGCATGGAAGTGGGGCTGACAGTGGAGTTTCTCGAAGCGGTGGGGAAGCGGAGGACCGTGCGGTTCTTCAAGTCCTGGGAGCCGGTGGAGCGTTCGAAGGTGCAGGAGATCCTCGAGGTCGTCCGCCTCTCCACCTGCCCAGGAAACATCCAGCCCTGGCGTGCAATCGTGGTGTACCGCGACGAGATCGACGAGGATCTGCGCGACGAACTGCTGAAGGCGGACAACTGGCAGGGCGGCCATACGCAGGCTCCGGTCTGGATCTACTTCTACGGCGATCCCGACGCCTGCAGGTCGGAGTTCTTCGTCCGGTCGACCATGCAACTGTGCGAAGTGGGCGCCATGCCGCCGGCGTACGGCTGGACCAAGGAGCGCATCGTCAACGCCATCGAGCGCGCGGAGGAGACGCCCGACGGTATGGCTTCGATCAATGAACTCCTGCACGACATTCCCGCAGAACAGTGCGAGGCGATGGCCTACGCGGAGACTGTCGGGGCCTGCGGGGTCGCGACGTTGGCGGCGGTGAACGCCGGTCTCAGTGCTGCGCTCAACATGATTGCGAAGCCCACTGCGCAGGATCGGGTCAAGGAACTCCTGGGCGCGCCCGCGAGCTGGGTTCCGGTGTGGATGCTGCTGGTCGGACATTCCGCCGAGGGGCCGGAGGCCGGCGGTCAGCGACCCCGGCATGATTTCGGTTCGCTGTTCTTCGATGCGAAGGTCGGCAATCCACTACCCCGCGACGAAAAGGTCGTCGAGAAGCTGAAGCAGCAGGGACTCATCCAGGCGCCAGCTCCGTTGCCATGGCGTGCAACGGAATTGAGCTTCCTGGCGCGGATGTACGGCTATCCGGAGGACCCGGGCGCTTGATGGTCGCGGGCAGCTAGGAGACAGACGTGGACGATATCCGTTCCTATGCGACGGTGCAGAACTGGCTTGAGAAGAACAAGCCGAAGGTGTATACCCCGGTGCCCAACAACATGGACGAGAAGCTGCGGATTCTGGGGGAATACCTCGATGTCATCGGTGTCGACCCCGACACGTTCATCGCCGTGTCGTCCGACCTGGTGGAGGGCGGAACCAAGACCCGCAACGGCTATCTGAAGGAACTCAAGCGCTGGGTGAGAAGTCTCGAGCTGCCCGCCGGTGCCGCAACACGCACCGAGAACGTGGTTCGGGGCTTCTTGATCGCCAACGCGATCAAGGTGATGACCAAACCCTATGAGGACGTCTACCGCCGGCCATCCGGCGGTCAGACGTCCTCTGAGCGGGGAAGCGCATAGATGAATCTCGCTCGTCTGCTTGCCAACGCGGCCACCACATATCCGGATCAGGTTTCCTTCATCTTCGGAGGGCAGACCCGAACCTACGCAGAGTCGTTGTCGCGCAGCGACGCTGTGGCATCGGCCTTGACCGCGTTGGGCGTGGACGCAGGCGACAGAGTGGCGCTCTACCAGGGCAACAGTCCCGAGTACCTGGAGATCATGTTCGCGGTGTGGAAGATCGGCGCAGTTGTGGTGCCGCTCAACGCCACCTTCACCGTGGACGAGCTGGTGTGGCACCTCGACGACAGCGGTGCGGTCGTGATTTTCGTCGACGCCGAATGTGCGTCGCGGATGGCGGCCGCGCGACCGCAGACGCCGCAGTTGCGGGCGGTCGTGGGCGTCGGTTCGTGCCCGGACGCGGACTACACACTCGACGCACTGGTGAGTCAGAGCCGCGGTGTCATCGCAGCGCCATACCCGGTGGAGCCCGGGGATCTGGCGTGGCTCGCGTACACCTCGGGCACGACCGGACGGCCGAAGGGGGCGATGCTCTCCCACGGTGCGCTGCTGTTTCAGGTGCTCTCCACATTGGCCGACGTGGAGCGCCTCGATCGGGGCGATGTGGGTATGCACGCCGCGCCGCTGTCGCACGGCGCCGGCCACAACGCCTTGGTGATGACGACGAAGGCGTGCACCCAGGTGATCCACCAACGGGCGGGATTCGACCCGGTGCTGTTCCTGCAGCAGGTGCAGAACCACCACGTCAGTGCAATGTTCCTGGTGCCGACCCAGATCAAGCTGCTCGTCGACCACCCGGACGTGCACCGCTACGACCTGTCGAGCCTGCGGTGGGTGATGTACGGCGGATCGCCGATGTACCGCGCGGATCAGAAGGCGGCGCTGCAGACTCTCGGTCCGGTGCTGGTACAGATCTTCGGCCAGACGGAGTCGCCGATGTCGGGCACTGTGCTGTCGGCTGCCGAGCACTCCCTGGCGGATGAGCCGCGCTCGCTTTCGGTCGGGCGCGTGCGCAATGGGCTGGAACTGCGCATCGTCGATGAACACGGCGCACCAGTCGCCGCGGGGCAGGCCGGCGAGATCTGCCTTCGGGGTGCCACCCTGATGACCGGCTATTGGAACCGCCCGGATGCGACGGCCGAGACGCTACGAGACGGGTGGTTGCACACCGGCGATGTCGGCCTGTTGGACGAGCGCGGCTACCTGTACATCCAGGACCGGCTGAAGGACATGGTCATCTCCGGTGGCCTGAACGTCTATCCACGCGAGATCGAAGACGTCCTGCTCACCCATCCGGGCGTCGACGAGGTGTGTGTGATCGGAATCCCGGACACCAAGTGGGGAGAAGCGGTGCACGCCGTCGTCGTACCGGTCTTTGGGTACGACCTCGACGAGCGTGAACTGATCGAGTTCGCCGGAGGCCACCTCGCGCCGTACAAGAAGCCGAAGGCGGTGGAGTTCGTGGATTCGCTGCCGAAGACCGCGTACGGCAAGGTGGCGAAGCGAGAGGTCCGGTCGCGGTACTGGGCCGCGGTCGGCAGGGCGGTGTAGAGCCGATATGGACGCGCGCCGTCGACCGCTGGAGATACTGCAGCGCAGTGCCATTCGCACCGGAATCGGTGCGTTCGAGGCGATCGCCTTCCGGTCGTCCGACGGGATGGTGCACTCCGCCCTGGTGTCGGGCTCGGTGGCGGGTCCGGATGTGCTGACCCGGGTTCACTCCGAGTGCCTCACCGGCGATGTGTTCGGTTCGCGGCGCTGCGACTGTGGCGAGCAACTGGAAGCCGCGCTGGCGTCGATATCGCTGCTGGGTCGGGGAGTCCTCGTCTATCTGCGCGGCCATGAGGGCCGGGGCATCGGGCTGGTCAACAAGTTGCGCACCTACGGTCTTCAGGATCGCGGTCTGGACACCGTGGAGGCGAATCGCGCCTTGGGGCTGCCGGTCGACGCCCGCGACTACGCCCCGGCGGCCGAGATTCTTCGCGAGTTGGGCGTCGAGAGTGTCGAGCTGATGACGAACAACGCGGACAAGGTCACCCAGCTGGCACGCGCCGGCATCCGCTGCAGCCGGACCGTGTCCATGGCCGCCAACGTCTGTTCCGACAATGAGACGTATCTGCGCACCAAGGTCGAACGGATGGGCCACGCCGGCCTGATCGACGCTCTCGTCAGGGAGACGGCGTGACCGGGGCGTGGATCGCCGGTGCCGCGATGACCCAGTTCGGCCGAACCGGGGGAGGACTGCGCGCGCTCACCGAGCAGGCGGCCGCCGGGGCCCTCGACGACGCCGGCATCGAGCCGGCAGAGGTCCAACAGGTCTTCTTCGCCAACGGCGCGGCCGGGCTCCTACAGGGCCAGGAGATGATTCGGGGGCAGGTCCTGCTCCGCAACACCGGCCTGTTGGGCAGGCCGATCATCAACGTGGAGAACGCGTGTGCGTCCTCCTCGACAGCCTTCTATCTCGCCACGACCGCGGTCGCGACCGGTGCGGTCGACGTGGCGCTCGCGCTCGGCGTCGAGGAACTCGTCGTCCCCGTCAAGACCAGGTCCTTCGCGGCGTTCGCCAGCGCCACCGATCTCGAGCAACGCGATGACATGCGCCGGATAGTGCGCCACTACGCGCTGGGCGACGAGACCGACGGGCCGGCGCCGGATTTGAGCGCGTCGCCGTTCATGGCCCACTACGCGGCGAAGGGCCGCGCCTACATGTCGCGCACCGGTGCCACCGAAGCCGACCTGGCCCGGGTAACCGTCAAGAGCCGGGGCTGGGGGTCGCTCAACCCGCGGGCCCAGTTCAGACAGGAGACCACCGTCGAGGAGGTCCTCGCCGCCCGGATGGTCTGCGCTCCGCTACGGGTGCCGATGTGCGCTCCGGTCGGCAACGGTGCGGCGGCCGTGGTGGTGGTGAGCGAGCGGGCGGCCGACAGGCTGGCGGCGCAACTTCGGGTGCGGGCAACGGCTTTGGTGTCCCACGACCCCGCCGGGGGGCTGCGTCCGACGGTGCAGGCCGCTCACCTGGCCTACACCCAAGCGGGGGTGGGACCCCGGGACATCGATATCGTCGAACTCCACGACGCGGCGGCGTCTGCGGAGCTGATCCTGATGGAGGAGCTCGGATTATGCGGTCCCGGTGAAGCTTTCGGGGCTGTGCGGGATGGCCGCACCGGCCTCGGGGGTGATCTTCCGGTGAATACCGGTGGTGGGCTGCTGTCCCGTGGCCACCCGGTGGGCGCGACGGGTTGCGCGCAGCTCGTCGAACTGGCCGACCAGCTGCTGGGCCGAGCCGGCCCCCGTCAGGTGCCGAACGCGCGGCTGGGTCTGGCCCAGAACGGCGGCGGTGTGATCGAGGACGACGAGGCGACGGTGTGCGTGTCGATCCTGGAGCGCGCGAGATGACGACGGCGCGCATTGTCGGCCTCGGTGGCGGGATCGGCGCCTCGCGGCTGTGGCAGGCGCTCGCGGAGGCGGTCGATCCGGCGCAGCTCACCTTCGTGGTGAATACCGGTGACGACATGTGGATGCACGGACTGCGGATCTGCCCCGACCTCGACACCGTGTGTTACCGACTGGCGGGGCGGGCGGACCCGCAGCGCGGTTGGGGCTTGCAGGGGGAGACGTTCCACTGCATGCGTGCGCTGGCCGAACTCGGCGACGCGCCGTGGTTCAACCTCGGTGACCGAGATCTGGCGACTCACCTGTTTCGCACCGACGCGATCCGGGCCGGCGCCGGATTGGCCGACATCACCGCGCGACTCGCCGACGCCATGGGGGTCCGCGCCCACGTCCTGCCGATGACCGAGCGCGAAGTCGCGACGGAGGTGATCACCACCGACGGACGGGTGCTGCACTACGAGGAGTTCCTGGTCCGGCACGAGACCCGGGTTCCGGTCGAGGCGGTGCGGTATCGGGGAATCGAGGATGCCCACCCCGCACCCGGCGTGCTCGAGGCGATTCGGGAGGCCGACCTTGTGGTTCTCGGACCGTCCAACCCGGTTGCCAGCATCCTGCCCATCCTGGCCATCGATGGCATCCGCTCGGCACTACGCAATGCGAACTGCCCGGTCGTCGCGGTGACTCCGATCGTTGCCGGTGTCCCGATCGAGGCGCAGGACGAGAGCCGGCGAGCGCGCAGCCGCGCCGTGTTGCTGGCGAGCCGTGGGGTGCCGGCGAAAGCCTCGGCGGTCGCGGGGCTCTACCGCGACCTGTGTGACGCCTTTGTGCTCGACGAGGCCGACGGCGGCGAGGCATCGGCGATCGCGGGCCTGGGCGTCGAACCGATCATTGCCGCCACCCTGCTGCCACGCGGCGGCGGAGACCTGGTCGAATCGCTGGTCGGACTGTCTGTGGGGTGCCGGACATGACTGTTAGTCCAGCCGTGGCGACGGGCGCGCGCCACCACCCGTTCGCGCCACCTCGCCTACCCGTTGGAGTGGTGCAATCACCAGGCCCGGGTGCCAGCGTGGAATCCCTCATGTCATCGCCGACACATGCCAGTCACGGCTGCCCCGGGCCGGCGGGCCCACGTGGGTGGGGCCGATGATGGCGTCCGGTCCGAACCAATGCCCGGCAACGGGTGACGCCGCTCGCGTGCAGGTTGACGAAAGCGCTTCGATGCCGGTCGGAAAACCGTCAGCGCGCCGAACCGCGGGCCACGGGAATCTGCGCGAGCTCTACCCCGCAAAGGCATCTGGAGCGCCCAGGGGTGAACCGAGGGGGCCGGGTCCCGGCACCCCCCTCGCACTGACCGCGTCGACGAAGTTCCAACCACCCGCATACGACGATGGCTTGATCAACCGCGATCGACTTATCGAACTGCTGGAACGGGGTCGCGCCAAACGGCTGACCCTCATCCACGCGCCCGCCGGCTTCGGTAAGACGACATTGGCCGTGCAATGGCAGCGACTCCTCCGAAGTGACGGAGTCCCGGTCGCCTGGCTGAGCCTGGACCGGGACGACAACGACATCGTCTGGTTCCTCAGCCATCTGATTCAGGCCGTGCAACGCATCGAGCCGACGATTGCCGTCGAACTACTCGACGTCCTCGAACAGCGCTCCGAGGATGTGGATCGGTATGTCCTCACCGAGTTGGTCAACCAGGTTGCGGAGTACCGCCAACCGTTCATGATCGCTGTCGATGACTGGCATGTCATCGACAGCGCCGATGTCTCTGCGGCCCTGGAGTTCCTCCTCGACGTGGGTCCGCAGAATCTGCACCTGATCGTCACCAGCCGCACCCGTACACCGGGGATCGGAAGGCTGATGGTTCTCAACCAGGTGACCGAGATCGATTCGGCTCAGCTGAGATTCAACCAGCAGGAGTCCGTCGCGTTCCTGTGCTCACTCAACTCGCTCGAACTCGGATTCGACGACGCTCACCGGCTGTGGTCGAGTACCGAGGGGTGGATCGCCGCGCTCCAACTCGCATCACTGTCGCTGCGGAACAGTGCGGAGCCGTCAGCACTGATCAGCGGGTTTTCCGGGCGGCACCATGCCATCGGGGACTACCTCGCCGAAAACGTCCTCGACGGGCTCTCCGCCGAGATGCTGGACTTCCTGCTCACCACGAGCATCTGTGATCGCCTGTGCGGCAGCCTCGCTTCCGTGGTGAGTGGACAGGAACACGGCCAAGCGATGCTCGAAGAACTCGAGCGGCGGAACATGTTCCTGCGGGCCCTCGATGACGACCGGGAGTGGTTCAGCTACCACCACCTGTTCGCCGAGCACCTGCAGCGGCGCCTGGAACGAGACCATCCCGAACGCATCGCCGCACTGCATGCGGCCGCATCGGAGTGGTTCGCCGAGCATGAGTTGCTCACCGAGGCTGTGGTACATGCCCTTTCGGCCGGGGAGCTATGCGCCGCGGCCGATCTGGTCGAAGAACATGCGATGGACCTCGTTGAGCACAGCAAGATGTCCACGCTGCTGAGTCTGGTCAACCGGCTGCCACGATCGCTGCTGCCCGAGCGACCGGCTTTGCAGATCGCCATCGCCTGGGCCAACTGTCTGCTGCAACGCCTGGAGCCTGCGCAGCTCGCCCTCGACTCGGTGCGAACCCGGCTGACCGAGAACCCGGACGAGACGGCGTCCGACCTCCTCGGCGAGGCAGACATCATCCAGGCCGGTATCGACATCTACGGTGACCGCATCGAACGTCCCGGGGCCCTGGTGGCCCCGTTCATTGCGGGCAAACCCCGCCACCGGCCGTGGCTGGTGGCGGTGTCGGCCAATATTCAAACCTGGGTCGACATCCATACCTTCGCGTATGACACGGCGCGGGCCCGTCAGCAGTGGGCGCGCCGCTATCACGAGGCAACGCTCGGTCCCTTCGCCGGTGTCTATGGTCTCTGTTTCGCCGGGCTGGCGGCCTTTGCGCAGCTGGACCTGAACTCCGCCGAGAAGTCATACAGGGAAGCGCAGGCCCTGGCTGCGGGCGAGGCCGGCGTGCACAGCCATTGCACCAGGCTCCCCGGATCGCTGCTGGGCAAGTTGCTTTATGAGCGCGGGGACACCCGGGGGGCGGAACTGCTTCTCGAGGAATGTCACGAACTCGGGGCCGAGATCGGCGTGGCCGACTTTATGGTGGTCGCCTATGCCACGTTGGCCCGCATCAAGGTCCTACACGGCGATGTCGACGATGCCTGGTCGGTGCTCGATGAGGGCAGTCGCGCCGCCGGGCATCTCGGATTGCCGAGGCTGGCGTCGGCCGTCGACGACGAACGGGTGCGCCTGCACCTCGCCCTGGGCGACGTCGGTAGCGCGCAGAACGTGCTGGCCCGACAACCCGACGCGTTGCCGACCGGCGACGACGGAATCGCCATGGCCACCAGGCATTCTCAACTGCGGATGCGGGCCCGGGTTCTGACAGCACAAGGTGACTACGCCGAGGCCGAGCAGTTGTTGAATCAGGTCCTCGTCGAGAGCGCTGCGGCGGAGTGGCAATATTCGGAGGCGGTGGCACGAGCCAAGCTGGCCAGAGTCCACGTACTCCAGGGCGATCTCGGCAGGGCGATCGATGTCGTCGTGCCCGCGCTCATCGACGGGGCGCGTACCGGCTTCAAGCGCCTTCTCGTCGACTCGGGGCCCGAGATGGTGAAGGTCATCGCCGAACTACGAGACGCGCAGCGCTGCAGTCGCTGGCCCGCGGGATTGCCGACGGTACCCGTCGAGTATCTCTCGAGCCTGCTCGCCATGGCTCATGCGGACGCCGTGGATGCGGCCATCCCCGTCCTCGAACGGTGCTGCGAGCGTGGGCCGCTCCCCGAGGAACCGGTCAGCGCCCGCGAGATCGAAATTCTGCGCCTGCTGGATCGCGGTCTGTCGAACAAGCAGATCGCCCGCAATCTCGGCATCACGATCAACACCGTCAAATGGCATCTCAAGAGCATCTTCACCAAGCTCGGAGTCACGCGTCGCGGGGAATCGGTGTCCGAGGCGAGACGGAGGAAGATCCTGACCTGACGGCCTCTGCCCGGGTCCCGGCAGGTCTCCGCGCATATCGGTTGGTAGAGAACAGGTTTCGATAGCACACAACAGAAAATGATTCATCCGGCTGGAAGGTTGATTGTGGTTCACCAGAAGCTCTTCGCTTCTCCACCGCCTGCGCTTCGGCGCAGGTGCAATCGGCGGCCGCCCACGGAGCGGGAGAGCTGAAATGACCAGCCAATCCACGCTCGTCAGAGAAGAGGACGACGCACCGATTCAGGTCGGTGAGCGGCGGTCGGGTTCGCCCAAATCCGCGCCCAGGGGCCCGTTGTCCCTCGCGAGAGCACTGGGCCGCAGGATGGCGAGTAGCACCGCAACGGTTGGCCGGGCGGTGATCCTGCTGGCATCGGTGCTCCGCTACGCGGTGACGGATACCGTCACCCTGCGACTGCCCTTCGGGGAGCTCGTCGTTCAGGCCTGGACCCTGTTGAAAGTAACCGCGGTACCGGCGGTCCTGATGGCCATTCCGATCGGCGGGACGGTCGCGGTGCAGGTGTCGGGCCTGATCAACCAGGTAGGCGCCAACTCGCTGGTGGGTGCAGCCAGCGGAGTGGGCATCGTCCGGCAGGGCGCGCCGATCACCGCCGGACTTCTGATGGGCGGTGCAGCGGCATCGGCCATCGCCTCGGACTTCGGTGCACGAGCGATCCGGGAGGAGTTGGATGCGTTGCGGGTCATGGGCGTGGACCCGGTCCGCCATCTGGTCGTCCCGCGCTTCCTGGCCCTGGTCATCCTCGCGCCCATCCTGTGCACCATCATCATCGCGTCGGCAGTGACCGCATCGTTCATCCTCGGTGTCATCATCAGCGATGTAGCACCGGGCAGCTTCTGGCTGTCGTTCGGAGCATTCGCGAAGACCGTCGACGTGTGGTTCGCCATCATCAAGACGACGGTGTTCGCGGCGATCGTGGCGATCGTGTCATCGCTGCGCGGGATGGAGGCCAAGGGCGGGCCGCGCGGCGTCGCCGATGCGGTCAACTCGTCGGTGGTGCTCAACGTGGTCGCGATCGTGATCGCCAATCTCGTCATCACGCAGGTGCAGACGATGTTCTTCCCGATGCAGGTGTCCTGAGATGGCGCTGGCCAACGAACCACAGGTCGCAACACCATCGGTGGTCGCGGCAGCGTGGAACCGACTGCGGGATGCAGTGATCAGCGGTCTTCGGGCCTGGGGTCAGTGGGCGGTCTTCATCGGGCAGACGCTGTGGCTGCTTCCACTGACCGTTCGCTTGTATCGCCGGCAGACGTTGCAGATGATGAACAACCTCGCCTGGGGCCGAGGCTCACTGATCGTCGATGGTGGCGTCGTCAGCGTGCTGATCATCCTCGGTGTCGCAATCGGAGCCTCGGTGGCGATCGAGGCCTTCGCCACCTTGAATCTCCTCGGGCTGGGGGCGCTGTCGGGGATCGTCGGTGGGCTGGTCAACGTCCGCATCATGGCACCCCTCGTCGCCGGCATCGCGTTCACGGCCCAGGCCGGATGCCGCATGACCGCCGAGATCGGCGCGATGCGAATCGCGGAAGAGATCGACGCCACCGAGGCGATGGGCCTGCGCCCCATACCGTTTGTGGTGGGCACGCGACTGGTCGGGGGCATGCTCACCGTGGTGCCCGGCTTCGCGCTCACTTTGATGACGAGCATGTTCATCTCGAATCTGATGATAGAGGGGGCCTATTCCCAGCCCGGTGGGACGTATCAGCACTACTTCGTGGAGTTCTTGTCGGCGGGTGACATCGCCTACTCCACCCTGAAGGCGGCCGTATTCTGCTTCGCCGCGACCATAATCCACTGCTACTACGGCTACTTCGCGTCCGGCGGCCCGGCCGGAGTGGGCCGTGCATCGGGGCGCGCCGTAAGAGCGAGCCTGATCGCCATGATGGTGCTCGACTTCATCCTGACGACGTCACTGTGGGGTCTCAAGCCGACATTCGTGTTCAAGGGTTAGGCAGAGCATGGTCCTGTTGAGAGCAACCGAGGAGCGCGAGACGCGCATCCTCAGCCTGGTCGGGCTCGGGGTCGCCCTCGTGCTGGTCGTGGCGTGTGTCAGCGCCTTTGCCTGGAAGTCCCTCGCGCACCGACCGTTCGACATGATCACCCTCACACTCGAAACGCCTTATGTCGGCCAGGGCGTCGCTTCGGGTACCTCACTCATCATGCACGGGGCCAAAGTCGGCCAGGTGACCTCGGTCTCGAACAGATCGGGCGCGGTGCGGATCAACGCCGAACTTCAAAAGCAGATTGCCAAGGGCCTGACGGACACCCTCAACGTCGACTTTCGGCCGGCGAACTACTTCGGCGTGACGGCGATTAATCTGGTGCCCGGCAGCGGAGGGGCGCCGCTGCGGAATGGCGCGATGATCACGCTGCAGCCGAAGGGCAACTTCGCACTGCAGGCCCTGCTGTCCCGGTTGGGAGAGATCTCCAACGGCGTGATCAACCAACGACTGATCAGCGTGATCGACCGGGCGACGCGCTACACCGATGGGCTGAATCCGCTTCTGGAGACCATGGTGATGGTGACCAGCGCGGTGACCAAGGTGCAGACGGTGAGAACAGAGCAACTGCTGCGCAACGCCACAGGCATCGCGGTGGCGTTACCGGGCTTCCTCGATGCCGCAGTGGAAGTCGGCGACGACTATCTGCATGGATACGTCGTGGACTTCACCGTGGAGGAAGGCATCAAGGCGAACCCCTTCTTCGCCGGCCTCGACGACCACCTCCGTGAGGTATTCCTCTCCAACGCGCGGCTACTGGCGTCGGACCCCGACGAGTACATGAAGCAGGTCTATGTTCCCTACCTCGAAGTGTCCGGTGATGCGGTCTTCGGTTCGGTCGGTAAGCTCGAGTCGACGCACATGATCGACCTGAAGCCCGCGGTGGGGATCGTGCAATCGCTGGCGGAAGTCGTTCCGGCTCTGGTCAATCCGACGGGCGTCGCCGGGACCCTTCAGGAACTACGGACACGCCTGGAACGGATGTTCGCCGGTTCGCCGGAACAGCGCGCCCTGCAGCTTCGTATCGTGCTCGATGAGTTGCCTGGTGTCGCTGCGCCCGTGGAAGCGATTGGCGGGGTGTCACCGTGAAGCCCTTGGCGGCGCTGTGGCGCTTCGTGGTTGCGGCCGCAGTCGCCGCAGTGTTGCTGATTCTGATCACGAACGTGATCCGCCAGCCGGTCGATGGTCAGACACGGACATTCACCGCCGATTTCAGCGATGTCTCCGGCCTGCAACAGGGTGCCGACGTACGCGTGCACGGCGTACGGGTGGGCAAGGTGACCACGATCGATCTTCAGCGAGCGAACGGCCGAAGCTTCGCATCGGTGATGTTCACCCTCGAGAAGCGGTTCGGCGTCGTACCCGCGAGCCGACTCGCCGTCAAGTATCAGGCGCTGACGGGCCTGCGCTACCTCGACGCCAGCAATGTGACCGAGAACGGCGATCCGGCGGGATTGATGACCCACATCCCGATGAACATGACGCAACCGTCGTTCGACATCACCACGCTCTTCAACGGTCTGCAGCCGGTTCTCGCCACTTTGAGCCCCGATGACATCAACCGATTCACCGACAACGTTGCCACGGTGCTCGCCGGCGACGGCAACGGACTGGGCCCACTGCTGGACAGTATCCGGCACCTCACCCAGTTCGTCGGCGACCGCGAAACAGTGATCGCGACCCTGCTGCGCAATCTGACCACTCTCGCCAACGGCGTACAAGGACGATCGGACTCGATGCTCAAGATCATCGATCTCGTCAATGTCCCGGTAGACGCCGCGATTTCGGTGCTCGACGAGTTCCGGAAGTCGCAGATCTACGGCGAGGCATTCACCGGTCAGATCGTTCGGTTGTTGTACAGCCTCGGCATCAAGCCGGGTGCCGACCTCGATCGCGCCCTGGACAAGGCTTTCACCAACCTCGACGAAGCCATCGACGGCTTCAAGCGCATTCCCGTGATCATGGACAACATCCAGCCCCCGACGGGCATCGGTGAGCCCGTGCCGTGCGCACACGGGCGAGCCCAACTGCCCGCGCAGATGGATGTACTACTGAACGGCCAGAGAGTAATGCTATGCAATCAGTGAATCCGGCCCGTCGCCAGACGATGTGGGGGATGGCCGCATTGGCGCTCATCACCGTGATCGCCGTCGTCACCGCGCTCCTCTACCTCAGGCCACCCAACCAAAAGACTGTGGCCTTCTACACCGACGACGCCGCCTCGATCCAGCCGGGTGAGACGGTGCGCATTGCCGGAATCCTGGTCGGGAAGGTGAGTGACCTGTCGATAGCACCCAATCAGGTCCGGGTGCGGATGACGATCGACCGCGATGCGTTCGTCGGCGACCAGTCGCAGGTCCAGGTTCGGATGCTCACCGTCGTCGGAGGCTACTACGTCAACCTGATTCCGCTCGGTGACAAGCCGCTGGGCCAGAACGTCATTCCGGTAGAGCGGGTGACCATGCCCTACAGCCTGGTCCAGACGCTCACTGCCGCCACCAAGATCACCGACAACGTCGCGACACGTCCGCTCCGGGAATCCCTCGACCAGATACAGCAGGGCTTGACCGGGCCGAACCTGTCGTCGATGACCGAACTGCTGCGCGCGGGCAATGCGCTCACCGACACCATGGACCGGCAACGCGGGCAGCTGTCGCAGATTCTCAACCTCTCGGAGGAATACATTCGAAGCCTTGCCGGCTATCGCGATCAGCTCCGTGAGCTCATTCACAAGGTCGCCATCGTCGAAGCCACCTTGGTGCTGTACGGCAAGGGGTTCGGCGCAGCGCTGGAGGGTTTCGGGAAGATGGTCGCCGCGCTTCACCCCGTCGGGCAGTTCTACATGGGCCATCGCGACGACTTCCTGATGAAACTGCGCGGTTGGCAGGACACGTTTCAGCGCTGGGCCGACCGGACCGGTCTGATTGTGCGGATTCTGCGGCGGGTGCGCGACCGGATGGAGAACGCAGTCGATAGGCAGAACAACACACCGCCGGAACTGCTGGCCACCGACTTCTGCGTTCCGCTCCCCGGGAGCCCCTGCTGATGAATCATCCTGCGCGGAAGACCCGTCGGCTCGCCACCGCGGCGGCGGTGGTGGTACTCGCCTGCGCTGCCACCTCGTGCGGAGGCGCGACAAAGCCGGCAGCCGTGGCCCAGAGTTTCTGTGTGGTGATGCCCGACAGCATCGGCCTCTACGTCGGCAACTCGGTCACCCAGATGGGCTACAAGATCGGCACTGTGGACGCGATCGAGCCGCAAGGCACCGGCGTCACGATCAGATTCAGCATCGACAGCGATCGTCCGATCCCCGCCGATGTCAAGGCGGTCACCCGCTCGACTTCACTGCTCGCCGACAGGTCCCTGGAACTGGTCGGCAACTACTCCGGCGGCCCGCGGCTCGGACCGGGGCGCTGCATTCCCCGGGATCGCACCGCCACCCCGATGAGTCTGTCGCAGGTCATCGGGTCGGCCACCGATTTCATCAACGCCATCGCTCCCGACGGGTCGACGAACATCCAGGACACCGTGCGCAGCATCGACCAAGCCGCCCAAGGCAACGGGTCCCAGGCCGCCAGACTTCTCACCACCAGCTCGGCTCTGCTGGACAACCCGGACCAGGCGATCAGCGACATGGCGGCGATCACCCGCAACGTCGTCGTGCTCACCGACATGATCAAAGAATCGCGTGATCCACTCAAGGAGATCATCCGCGACCTGCCGGTCACCATGCCCGACGTTCTCAGGGCCTCCGACGGCGCCGGTGCGCTCGCCGAGCCGTTGCCTCAGCTCATCACCGCAGCCTCCGACATCGAGGGGCGAATGGGCGACTCGATCCAGCTGACCCTCGATACCGTCTCGGACGCCATCCGCCACCTGACACCGCACGCCAACTTCATCGCAAGCCTGTTCAACGACACCCACACCGGGATCGACTGGCTGGCCACCCACGTCAACAACCACCAGTTCAACGTTCGCTATCGCCCGCCCCTGTTCCGGGTCCGCGCACCCAACGGACAGGCCTTGTGCGGCTGGATGAACAGCCAAATGCCGGGCAGCTGCGCCGATGTCGGCGGGCAACCCTATGCGGTGGATGCCGCACTTCTGCAGTACGTACTGATGGAGGCAAACCGGCGATGAGAAAGAGGCTGGCAGGGGTTGCGGTCGGAATGTCGGTCGCGGCTTCGCTGCTGTCGTCGTGCGCAGCCATCAACGCGGATGCGCTGCCACAACCGGGTAACAGCTATACCGACGGATACGACCTGGTCATCGAATTCTCGAACGTCCTCAATCTCCCCGAACGGGCCAAGGTCGTCATGGACGGCGGCAGAGTCGGCGTGGTCACCGGTGTGGCGATAAACGCCAACCACGTCGATGTCACCGTGCGGCTGGCGCCTTCGGTCGAGGTGCCCGCCGACACCCATGCGATCCTGCAGCAGGCGACGGTACTCGGTGACATCTACGTCGCGCTGCAGCCACCGTCGGTCACCGGCGCTCCCGCGCCCGCCCTGAGGCCGGGCTCGCACCTGCCGGTGGCGCTCACCACGTCCCCGCCCCAGCTCGAAGACACCATCGCCAACCTCGCGAACTTCGTTGCCAGCGGCTCCATTCAGCGCATGCAGAACGCGATCATCAACGTGAACAGGGTGACGCCGACGGCACCGGGAGAAGTTCGGGAGATCGCCTCGCGGGTCACCACCGACCTCGCTGATCTGTCCGACAACATCGACGTCGTCGACCAGTGGCTCAATGGTCTGGCCGGCACCGCCCAGGTGGTGGCGAATCGCAGCGCGGCACTCACATACTGGTTCTCGGATGCGGGCGTCAAGGGATTCCAGCGGACCACGATTGTCGCGCCGTATCTGAGCCGGGTGCTGCCGTCGATCGGGTCGATCTACTCCGGTGGCTATTGGCTGGTTCCGATGCTGACCGCGGCGGCGGGCGCTACCGAGTCGATCAGGGGCGCGAAGTGGTCATTCGAAGATGAATGGCCGGCGTGGCGCCGGTTGTTCACGGACTACTTCCTGCCGCAGGAGAAGTACCCCGCCGTCAACATCACATCGATAGTGGGTCCGGACGGGCGGGATCTGTCGGGCGACACCGAACAGGTCCTTCGCATGTTGGGGGCGTTCCCGTGAAGGTGCGAAACCTACTGTCCTTCCTGATGTTCGCCGTGATGATCGGCGGTCTTGTCGCTTACATGGCATCGGTGGGGCTGCGCGTCGGCCCGCCGGAGAACAGGGTGAACCTGGCCATGGACGTGTCCGACATCAACGGCATCGTGGTCGACTCCAACGTGCTGCTGCGCGGTGTGCCGGTGGGCAAGGTGACGGGGATCGACACGACGGTGCCCGGTTCCACGATCCATTTCTACGTCGACGGCGCCTACCGGGTACCGGCCGACAGCGACGTGCGGCTGGACAACCTGTCAGCGCTCGGGGAAACCTACATCGGTCTGTTCCCCCGCAGCTCGGGTGGCCCGAACCTGCGCGACGGGCAACATATCGCGACCGAGTCGGTCATACAACCGCCGTCGATCTCGGAGCTGGCGACAAGCATGGTCCGGGTGCTCAACGGCATGGACCCCGAGCAACTGAAGCGCATCGTCGCCGAGGCGGACACCGGTCTGCCGGACCCGAACGCCGTTCTACCCAACCTGAGTCGCTCCAGTCAGTTGCTCCGTAACGCGGTGGCCGACATGAACGGTCAGGGCCAGGATGTTCTGGCCAATCTCCAAACACTGCTGGAGAATGCCGGCTTTGTCGGCCCTGCCCTGGCGGACGCTTCGCCGCCGATGCGGGCTCTCGGCCCGTCCGTTCAGTTCCTGTGGAACGGCGGCACCATGGAAACCCTCCGCAACGAGCGTCACGTGGATCTGGCCAATCTTGCCCATCTCGTGGATCGCATTCAGAAGCTTCTGGATGATCGTGGCTCGGACATCAGGGTGCTGTCAGAGGCGTTGGTACCCAACATGAAGGCCATCGTCGCGTCGCTGCAGACCTTCGACAGCGGGCAAGTGCTCGGCAACATCCTGGACGCCGTCCCCGAAGACGGCGCGATCAACCTGCACATCACGATTCCGCCCGTTGCGCCCCCGCAAGGCGGCTAGCCAGCTAGGAAAGGTAGTTCGATGACGCAAGAGACCACAGGCGTGGCATCGAGGAATGGTGCGAGTCCGGACTCGGACAAAGCGGCCAGGTCCGACGACAGAGCCGACGCGCGCACGGATGAGGTGCCTCGCGGACGTCGGAATCGAGAGCTGAGCGTGAATATCTCGCTCCGGACGTTCATCATCGGCGCGGTGTTCGCCGCCCTGGTGGGTACCCTGGGCTACGTCGGTTGGCTCTATCAGGGTGCCCGGACGGAACTCGCCCAGCAAGCACAGCACACGGCAGACGATCAGCGCGCGGAGAAGACCGCGCTGGACTACGCAGTGAGCGCCGCGGTGATGAATTACAAGGACCTTCCGGCCTGGCAGAACAACCTCGTCAAGGGGACCACCCCGGAGCTCAAGGACAAGCTTTCCAAGGCCGCCAAGTCGATGGAACAGATCTTGGCACCGCTGGAATGGGACTCCACGGCCCACCCGCTGGTCGCCAAGGTCCGGACTAACAACGGCGATGGCACCTATGTGGTCGATGCTTTCGTCAGCGTACTGACCAGGACGGCGCAGGCCCCGGACGGACTGCAATCCACGGCCACCTACAGCATCACGATGGACAGCAAGCGTGACTGGGTCATCACCGATGTCGGGGGTATCGCCGACATCGCGGGCGGGAGATGACGATGGCGGCCGGCCGGGGTACCCGACTGCTCGGCGCCGCGCTTCTCGCGGCGCTCGCGACGCTGGGTCTGTCGGCTCAGGCCACCGCCGACCCGTCCGACCCGCCGGCGCCGCTGCCGGTGTTCACTCCCGGCCCGTCGAACTGGTCACCAATGTTTCCGTATCCGTACGACTCAACCAGACAGTTCGTCACGGAGGCGGACATCACGGCCGAACGGGAGATGTGCCAGTGGTTCGATGCCCAGTACAAGGACCTGCTGCGGCAGATGGAACAGTTCGGGTTCAATCTCAGCGACGCCACCGGCAACTACAGCGTGGGCAACATCCAGGAACAGGCCGATGCGGTGACGAACAACATCGATCAGGTCGTGGCGTTCCTCACTCCGAGGGCGCAAGCCCTCACTCAGACACAGGATTACGCCGGCGACGTGTATTTCCCCATCTATCAAGGGGAGAACTTCTACCGGCTCTGGCAGCAACTCTCCAACGTCGCCGTCGGTATCAGGGCCCACAACCCGGCGTGGGTGTACGGCCCCTCCCAGCAGCGCGTGCAGCACTTCGGCAGCAAGATTCATCGGTCCCATGTCTGCGGGTAGCTCCGGGCGGGCGATGCAGCGCGGAAGACGGCTTCGAGTCAGTCTGCGCGGAGTGGGCGTCGTCGCGCTCGCTCTGTACATCGGCTCCACGCCGGTCGCGAAGGCGGACAACACATCAGAACTGCAGTCGGCACTCGATTCGGCCCGCGGGTCATGTCCGGCCTTCGTGCCCGACCCGGTGCTCAACGATGCAGCGCGGCAGGCCAATATCGCGACCGATACCTACATCAATCATCAGGCCAGCTTCACTCCCTTCGACGACCCGACGCCGTTGCTGCAGCAATTCGGATACAACCCGACGAGGGTGAAGCTGCTCAGGGGATACGCCGAATCATCGGCGGGCGCGATCCGGGGCAGCCTGCTGGAGGGTGACCGGATCCTCTCCGACTGCAGCTACACCGACTACGGATTCGACGAACTCTACAATTCCGCCGGCGGGTACTACCTCACCGCGGTCGTGGTGGCGCATCGATGACCGAGTTCATTCGAAGCGCCAGAGGTGTTCGGCGGAACATCCTGGGGATGGCCGTTCTGGCATCACTTTGCCTTGTGTTCGGCCTGACGGGGTACGCCCAGGCGGATCCCGGCGCCGATGAAACCAAGCTGGACCCGTACCCCAGCATCCGATTCTTTGACCCGGCGGATCCGGCGCTTTTCGAGATTCCCGATGTCGGTGGTGTGTGGTTCCTTGCCCCGACCGGGCAGACGTGTGGCATCTTTCTTCTGGGCGCCTTCGGCTGCATCGGCGATATCCCTGGAGCACCGCCGGGTGTCAACCACATCGGATGGTTCGACGGCGACAAGCACGTCCACTATGACTGGACCGTCGGGGTGCGGTTCCCCGCCGCCCAGGCCCTGGTGCCGCTGGCCCCGTTGCACTTCCTCGAATATCGTGGCACGACCTGTGCGGTGACAACCGACAGCCGAACCTATTGCCAGCGAGGTCCTCTCCGCTTCGTCATCGAACCGACCAAGACGTGGCTGAATTGACCCGTTCAAGAGCGCACGGTTGCGTGTGCAGGTACCCATGTCCGAACTGTGCCGTTCGGAGCATGCACAACAGCGAAGTCGCCTGGCAGCTGGTCGAGGCGCACCGGCATCTTCTCACCGCCACAGAGCAGACGGTGATGTTCGTCAATCTCGGAGCCGGAGAATACCTGGGGGTCATCCGCGAGATTCTGAAGCTGATTGCTGCCAAGAGAAGTCGACTCGTCCCGCCCTTCGAAGCTCGGATGCGGGACTGGATCGACAGCCGTCACCTGCAGGCCGAGTTCGACGCGCTCTTGACGGCAGTGACTGCCCAGATTCCGGATCCACCCTCTTTCCCATTGCTGCCCACCCAACGGAGTGGTGCCTAGCGCCTCGTGGGTTGCGATCATTGCCGTGCGCAATTTCGGCTCGCCAGCCGGAGAACTAGACCGGGAATGGGGGGTTACCAGTGGATCTGCCGGCACCCAGCCTGCCACCTACGTCGCGAACGACAGGCGGTGCGGGACTGCGTCGGGTCTTGAGGCGCGCCCGTGACGGCATCACGCTGAACGTCGACGAAGCTGCGCTGGCGTTGACCGCACGAGGCGACGAGCTGGCCGATCTCTGCGCAAGTGCAGCGCGGGTGCGTGACGCGGGTCTGGAATCGCTGGGACACCGCGGTCCCAATGGGCGCCTGCCGATCACCTACTCGCCGAAGGTGTTCATCCCGGTGACGCACCTGTGCCGGGACACCTGCCACTACTGCACGTTTGCGACCGCTCCGAGCCGGTTGAGGCTTCGGGGCAAGGGCATGTATCTCGAGCCGGACGCGATTGTGGAGATCGCGGGCCGCGGAGCTGAGTTGGGCTGCAAGGAAGCTCTGTTCACCCTGGGTGACCGGCCCGAGGACCGCTGGCCGCAGGCGCGGCGGTGGCTTGATGAGCGCGGATATGACTCGACCCTTGCTTACGTTCGGGCCATGGCGATTCTGGTGCTGGAGGAGACCGGGCTGCTACCGCATCTGAACCCCGGTGTCATGACCTGGTCGGAGCTTTCGCAGCTCAAACCGGTCGCGCCGTCGATGGGGATGATGCTGGAGACCACGTCGCGGCGGTTGTTCGAGACGGTGGGCATGGCGCACTACGGCAGCCCCGACAAGGATCCCGTCGTTCGGTTGCGGACGTTGACGGACGCCGGTCGGTTGTCGATTCCCTTCACCACCGGGCTGTTGGTCGGTATCGGAGAGACACGGACGGAGCGGGCGGAAACGATCCACGCGATCCGCCGGTCCCACAGAGCGTTTGGCCATGTCCAGGAAGTCATCGTGCAGAACTTCCGGGCCAAGAATCACACGGCTATGGCGGCCATGCCGGATGCCGCTCTCGATGACTTCCTGGCGACGATCGCGGTCACCCGGTTGGTGATGGGGCCGGGGGTGCGGGTGCAGGCTCCGCCGAACCTGGTGTCCCGTAGAGAATCGATCGCCTTGTTGGGCGCCGGGGTGGATGACTGGGGAGGGGTGTCACCGCTGACGCCCGACCACGTCAACCCCGAGCGTCCCTGGCCGGACCTGGCCGACCTTGCGGAGGTGACGGCGCGGGCTGGCTTCGATCTGGTGCGCCGATTGACCGCGCACCCCCGGTATGTCCAGGCGGGCACGGCGTGGATCGACCCGCGCGTACGTCCTCATGTCGATGCACTCGCCGACCCCGAGACGGGCTGGGCGCGCGACGTCACTCCGGTCGGGTTGCCGTGGCAGGAGCCCGATGAATCCGTGGAGTCGTTGGGGCGCACCGATCTACACACCGGCATCGACTCCGAGGGTCGGCTCACCGAGACGCGAAGCGACCTCGACAACGCATTCGGAGATTGGGACACCGTGCGCGAGACCGTCGAGCAACTCGCGTCGCGCGCACCGGAGCGGATCGACACCGACGTGCTGGCGGCGTTGCGTTCGGCGGAACGTGATCCCGCCGGGTGCCGCGATGACGAGTACCAATCCCTGGCCACGGCCGATGGTCCGGCACTCGATGCCGTTACAGCGCTGGCAGATTCGTTGCGCCGGGACGTCGTCGGCGACGATGTCACGTTCGTGGTGAACCGCAACATCAACTTCACCAATATCTGTTACACGGGATGTCGGTTCTGTGCGTTCTCGCAACGCAAAGGCGATGCGGATGCGTTCTCGCTTTCCATCGAAGAGGTGGCCGAGCGCGCGTGGGAGGCACATGTCGCGGGAGCGACCGAGGTGTGCATGCAGGGCGGGATCGATCCCGAGCTGCCGGTAACCGGGTACTCATCCCTGGTGCGCGCCGTGAAAGTGCGGGTGCCGTCGATGCATGTCCACGCGTTCTCCCCGATGGAGATCGCCAACGGTGCGGCGAGGAGCGGAACGAGCGTCCGTGACTGGCTGATCGAGTTGCGGCAGGCGGGACTCGACAGCATCCCCGGCACCGCCGCCGAGATTCTCGATGATGAGGTTCGGTGGGTGCTGACGAAGGGCAAGCTCCCCACCAGCATGTGGATCGACGTTGTGGCCACCGCGCACGAGGTAGGTCTGCGATCGAGCTCGACCATGATGTACGGCCACGTCGACCAGCCGCAGCACTGGGTCGCTCACCTAGGTGTGCTGCGCTCGATTCAGGATCGCACCGGTGGCTTCACCGAGTTCGTCCCGCTGCCGTTCGTCCACCAATCCAGTCCGTTGTACCTCGCTGGAGGGGCGCGTCCGGGCCCGACCCATCGGGACAACCGGGCGGTGCACGCGCTGGCCCGGATCATGCTGCACGGTCGAATCGACAACATCCAGACCAGTTGGGTCAAACTCGGCGTGGACCGCACCCGGATCATGCTGCAAGGCGGAGCCAACGACCTCGGTGGCACCCTGATGGAAGAGACCATCTCCCGGATGGCGGGCTCGCAGAACGGCTCGGCCAAGACCGTCGAAGAGCTGACGAGTATCGCAGCCGGCATCGGCCGGCCGACGCGCCAGCGCACGACGCTGTACTGCTAGACGACGACGATGTAGCAACGCGGCCGCGAGCCGCGCCGGGCCGGCTTCAGGGCACCAGCCGAAGCGCAGTTGACGGGCAGGACTCGACGGCCTCCTCGACGGCGGCGAGCTGGCTGTCCTCGATCTCGCCGTCGGCGATCTCGAGGAGCCCACCGTCACCCACGTGGAAAATATTGGGCGCCAGTCCTTCACACACGCTGTGTGCTGAGCACTTCACCCGATCCACTTCGACTCTCACGGCCTGTCCTCGGGAATCGGGTTGGCGCTCGGATCCCATTTGACGAGGACGTGCCGCGGGCCGCCGCGGAAGCTGACATTGGGGCTGTACTCCCAGTCCTGGTCCTCGACCAGTTCGAGGTGCGGCAGCCGGCGAGTCATCTCCTCGAGGAAGATGCGCATCTCCATCCGTGCCACCGGAGCACCCAGACAGGTGTGCTTGCCGAACCCGAAGGACAGGTGCCGGTTGGCGTTCGCGCGGGTGATGTCGAGGTCCTCGGCATTCTCGCCGAACACGTCCTCATCGTGGTTCGCCGATCCCAGGACGATCAGCACCTTCGCGTTCTCCGGGATACTGACTCCGCCGACCTCCATCGGCTTGAGGGCACGCCGATGCCACGCGACCAGTGGCGCTGCCTTGCGCAGCACTTCCTCGATGGTGTTGGGGATCAGCTCGGGCTGGCGGCACACCGCCTCCCACTGATCGCGGTTCTCCAGCAGGTGGCGGAACATGCTCGCCGTTGCCGATGTGGTCGTCTCGTGACCGGCGAACATGAAATTAATCATGTAGCTGTACGGCATGATGTCGGGGAAGTCCTGCGGCTCCTCCTGGTTGAACTTCACGAACTCGCTGGCGAGGTCGCCGCCGGGGTGCTTCTTCAGGCGGTCGATGTGCTCCTCGCAGAACTTGGCGAATTCGTTGACTTCGCGGGCGATCTGGTTCTGCACCTCTTCGGTCGGACGGCCCCAGGAGAACACCGCACGCTCGGAGCTGAAGTCCTTGACGTAGTGGGTGTATTCGTCGGGTACGCCCATGAGGCGGAACAGGATGTTGACCGGCAGCTCCCAGACGAAGTCGTCGACGAGGTCGGCGTGGCCGCGCTTGACGAACTTGTCGATGTAGTCGTTCGACGACGCCCGGATGTGCGGCTCGAGCGGCGCCAATACCTTGGGCAGGAACAACGGTTGCAGCCTCTTGCGGTGCAACATGTGCTCGGGCTCGTCCTCGTTGACCAGGGTCGGCCCGGTGAGGTACTGAATTGCGCTGCCCTGCGCGAACTCCGCCATTGTCGACTCGTAGGGCGGCGTCACCAACTGGGTGGTGATGTCCGCTGACCAGGACTCGCTGTCCGCGAGTATCTTCTTGACGTCGTCGTAGCGGGTGACGACGTAGTAGTCGATCTCCGGGCTGTAGAACACCGGTTCCTCGTGGCGGGCCCGATGCAACCAGACATACGGGTCCACCACGTAGGCCGGGTCGAACGGATCGAAGTCCGCACCGATGGCGGAGACGGGACAGCCGGAGCCGGTGCGGGTTTCGGGCCTCGAGACTTCGTTGTCTGTGGTCATGACGGGATCCTTCGTCTGGCGTTCTTGGTGATCGGTTGGTCGGTCGATGGACGTGGGTTGGAGCTACATGGACATGACAGCACGTAGGACGTTTCCGTTGAGGACGTCGGAGTAGCCGTCGTTGATTCCGTCGAGGCTGTATCGCTTGGTGACCAGGTCGTCGAGATTGAGCTTGCCGTGTCGGTAGAGGTCGAGGAACCGGGGAATGTCCACCCTCGGATTGGCCGATCCGTAGACGCAGCCCCGCAGTTGCTTTTCGTAGAGAACGAGATCGATGGCATTGAGCGACACTTCGTTCTCCATCGCATTGTGCAGGTTGGTGACGACGACGCGTCCGCGCTTGCCGGCCATGGCCATGCTGAGGCCAATCTGCTCACCGGTGCCCAGCCCCATCGTGTTCACCACGACGTCGGCCATCCGGCCCTTGGTGAGGTCGGCCAGCAGCGCCGTCGCCTCCTCGGAGGACGCGACCGCGTGTGTTGCGCTGTCCAGCCCGGAACATCTCTCGAAGAGGAAGTCATGAACCACAGCACCAGCCCGATCTCGCAGGCTCAGCAGGACAGCGATGGCCGGTACGCGCACCTGGGCGCGGCCGCCGCGGTGGCCACAGCGGCCGGGACGCTGGTGGCGCTGTGGTTCTTCCCGATCGTGGTGTGCGCTATCTGGACCGTCATGGTGGCCGCGCTGCTGATCGGTGCGCGGCCGATGTCGGCCGTCGCCGTCTCCTGACCGCCCGAGCCGGGCTATCTTCCTCTCAGCGATACGTGGAGGGACGATGCTCATCAAACGCGCCGGCACCTACCGCGAGATCTACGACGCCTTTCACTGGAACGTGCCGCAGCGCTTCAACATTGCGACCGCCTGCTGCGACCGGTGGGCGGCCGATCCCCACCGCGTGGCGCTGATCCACGAACAACCCGACGGGGCGGTGCGCCGCTACACCTTCGCCGAGCTGCGAGACCTTTCCAACCGGTGCGCCAATATGCTTGTCGGGTTGGGCCTTCAGCGCAATGACCGGGTGCTGCTGCTCCTCGGTCAGCGGCCGGAGACCGCCATCCTGCATGTGGCGGCCTGGCGGGCGGGCATGGTCAGTGTGCTGTGCTCGGTGCTGTTCGGCGCCGACGCGGTCGAGTACCGCGTGCAGATTTCGGGCGCGAAACTCATCATCACCGACGACGCCAACCTGGCCAAGGCGATCGAGGCGGCCGGCGATGCTCGGGTGCTCTGTGTCGATGGAGCGGGCGACGGCGCCGACGACTTCTGGGCCTTGCTGCACGCGGGCGCGGACACCTTCACCACCGTCGACACCGCCGCCGACGATCCGGCTTTCCTGCTGTTCACCTCCGGGACCACCGGGCCGGCCAAGGGCGCGTTGCACGCCCATCGTGCGCTGCTCGGGCACCTGCCCTGCGTGGAGATGCAGCATGACTTCTTCCCGCAACCCGGCGATGTCGTGTGGTCGCCGGCCGACTGGGCGTGGATCGCCGGGTTGATGGACGTACTGATGCCGTCGTGGTTCCACGGCGTTCCGGTGCTGGCCTTCCGCTCCATCGGCTTCGACCCCGAGCAGGCCTTCCACATGATGGCCAAACACGATGTGACGAACACCCTGTTGGTGCCCACCATGATCCGGCTGATGAAGCAGGTCCGGGATCCGCGCTCCGGCTACGAGCTGAAGGTGCGCTCACTGATCTCCGGCGGCGAGGCCGTCGGCGCCGAGCTCATCGAGTGGACCCAGGACACCCTCGGCATCCGTATCAATGAGGTCTTCGGCCAGACCGAGTGCAACCTGGTCCTCGGCCACAACGCGACGCTGATGGCGCCCAAGCCCGGATCGCTCGGCCAGCCCATCCCCGGCCACGTCGGTGCGATCGTCGACGACGGTGGAAGCCCGCTGCCCGCGGGGGAGGTCGGCAACATCGCCTTCCGGCGGCCCGATCCGGTGATGCTGCTCGAATACTGGAACAACCCGACCGCCACCAGGGACAAGTTCGCCGGCGACTGGCTGCTGACCGGCGACCTGGGCCTGCGCGACGAGGACGGCTACTTCTGGTATCACGGCCGGGCCGATGACGTGATCACCTCGGCCGGCTACCGGATCGGCCCGGGGGAGATCGAGGAGGCCCTGCTGCGGCATCCGGCGGTGCGACTCGCCGCCGCGATCGGCGTGCCGGATCCGGTGCGCACCGAGACCATCAAGGCATTCCTGGTGCTCGCCGAAGGCCAACAGCCGAGTGACACTCTGGCACAGGAGATTCGCGAGTTCGTCAGGACCCGGCTCGCGCGCCACGAGTACCCCCGCGACATCGAGTTCGTCGACAGCCTGCCCACGACGACCACCGGCAAGATCATGCGCCGCGAGTTGCGGGAGCGCGAACGCACGAAAATGCCACCGGCCGAATGAGACTCAGTGCCGCGGCGGCGGGAAGTAGGTCTCCTGCTCGACCGTGCACACCAGATCGCCGTTGCGGTTGAACATCTGCCCGCCGGCCAAGGCCAGCGAATCCGCACTGGTGGGCGTGCTCTGATCGTAGAGCAGCCAGTCACTCACGTCCGCCGGGCGGTGGAACAACACCGAATGGCCGCGTTGCGCCGATTCGCCCACCGTCCCGCGCGCGGCGTTGACCGGTTCGGCCAGTGTCACCGCGGAGAGGTACACCACCATTCCCGCCACCAACCCGGAGTCATCGGGCACCTCGCCGCCGGGGCGCCACCAGATCCGCGACCGCGCCGGCGGCACCCGGTCGGCGTCGACGACCCGGCGCTCGAACCAGCGCAGGCTGGACCACCGGCCGTCGTATGCCGACTCCGCGAAATGGGGTTGCGGTTCGGGCAGCTCCTCGGGTGCCGGGACCGCCGGCATCGGCGGCTGGTACTCGACGGGGTCCGGAGCATCGCCGGCGGTCTTGAACGACGCCATCGCCTCCGCCAGCACCTTCCCGCCCTGCCGCGCGGTGACGCGGCGCGCCGCGAACGTGCGGCCCTCCTGCAGGTCGAGCACCTCGAAGTCGACCGGTTCGCGGGAATCACCGGCGCGCAGGAAGTAGGTGTGCATGCTGTGCGGGGCGCGGCCCGGCGCGGTCTGCGCGGCCGCGACCATCGCCTGCGCGGCAACATGACCACCCAGGATGTGATTGAACGGCGCATCGAGTTGATCGCCGACGAAGGACGTTCCGTCGACGCGGCGCAGCGTAAGGGTGGCCAGCACCTCACCGAACGTCGACGTCGTCACCGTCGAGATCCTTCCACCTGGCGCCGAAGTATGGGCAAGGCGGATCGGCAACGGCGGCCGACGGCGGGCACTAGGCTCGGGCGAGCCGGGACGTCAACGATCCTCATGAGAGGTTGCCAGCATGCCGACCGATTCCACGGTGACCGAACGTGTCCTCATTGCTGCGGGCTTGCCCGACTCGGAGATCTCGGCCCGGGTTGTCGACATCGGCCCGGATAAAGTCGCGGAAGCGATGCTGTCCGAGGTGGCCGGCCGGGCGGCGTTGCTGCTCGGCCCCCGCGAAAAGTTCCTAGTGCAGTGGGATCTGGAGTTTCAGGGCGATCGACTCGGTTACCTACTGACGGTGGGCGAGGGCGATCCCCGTGTTGAGAAGCGTTGGGATGACGAGGCTTCCGCGACGGTGCGGCAAGACCTCGTGGACATGCTGCGCGAGCTTTTCGGCCCGAAGGGACCGTACGGTGTCACCCGCGAGGTATCGGCCAAGGAGTACGAGAACTCCGAGTACTCTCCCGCCGTCGCTGCGGCGATGTGGCCGGTGCTCGGGGCGATGTCCCAGCGACCGAAGGACCTGTCCGAACTCGCGGCGCGATTCGGCTCCGACAAGTGGGGCGGTCGTTGGTATACCCCGCACTACCAGAAGCACTTTGAGTGCTACCAGGACCTACCCGTCAAGGTGCTCGAAATCGGGATCGGCGGTTATGACGCGATCGACGCCGGTGGTGAATCGCTGCGCATGTGGAAGCACTACTTTCGCCGGGGCTTGATCTATGGGCTCGACATCTTCACGAAGACCGGTGTCGAGGAGAGCCGGCTGCGTGTGGTGCAGGGCGACCAGGGTGACGCGGAATTCCTCGACGCAATGGCCCGCGAACTGGGCCCCTTCGACATCGTCATCGACGACGGCAGTCATATGAGCCACCACGTCATCGCCTCATTCAACGCCCTTTTCCCGCACGTCCGCCCCGGTGGTATCTATGTCATCGAGGATCTCGCGACGGCGTACTGGCCAAACTGGGGCGGAAATCCTGATCCATCAGCCCAGTACAAGTCGATCGCGATGATCAAAGACCTGCTGGACGGGCTGCACCACAGTGAACAGATCAGAGGCAGCGACAACCAACCGACGATGACCGAATTGTCGATCACCGGTGTGCACGTGTATCACAACCTCGCACTCATCGAAAAGGGACTCAATACAGAACAAGGGGCACCTGGATGGCTGAAGGGCTGGGACCACACGGAGGCATACACCGAAACCTGATGGCCGAAAGGCATTCTCGGGTCCGGATGCAAGTTGGCCATCACGAGGTGTGCGGCGTTGACCCGTCGTTCGTGAGTGAGGACAGACTGTGGATCATCCAGACGTTCGGCTCCAAGTAGGTGCATCGGTCTGATTCCCGGTCGACCACAAGCGGTGAAAGTCCGCCCTGGAACACGTATTCGCCCGACTCAGGCAACGCCATCCCCAACCACGATTCCCACTCGGCGACCGTGCCTTCGATGCGGTAAGAGGCCGGGGCGGCCGGTCCGATGCGTGCGCCCAAGCGTTCATGCAGGCGCAGCCACGGATCCAACAGCGACCCGTCGTCGCGCCGCCACGTCATGTATCGCTCGATCGGGAAGTTCGGATAACGATCCTTACGAGTCGGACGAACGGGTGCGATCAGTTCCGTCAACCCCTGCCGGACGGCAATGGCCGCCATCGCCCTGATGATGTCGTCCGCCAGACCGGTGCCGCGGCCGCCCGTCGGCACCTCGGCCGCGATGGCGCACAAGGTGTTGAACGGCTGACCACTGTCGAGTCGGTCGAAGGCCTGGGCGATCGTATCGTCGAAGCCACCGGGCAACCCCTCGGGAGTGCCGTCCCACCAGCACGGCACCGTGTGCGCCTCCGCGACGACCTCGCCGGTCTGTTCATCGCACATCGAGAACTGAAACTCCGGCAGGTCCTCAGTCAGGCGTGACCACCGCCGTCGGTAGGTCTCGCCCTGGAGATTGAACTCGGGCCAGATATCCGTGTCGGCGATCGCCTGCTCGAGCAATTCGGGCTTCTCAGCCACTGTGATCGCTAGGTAACTCATGGTCGCGAACCCTACGTTCCCGGGCCGATGAGCAGTGCGCTTTGCGTGGATTTCCATGACCCTCGTCACCGTGACCCGTGGTGGTGGGGCGAACTGACCGCGGTGGCAGATGCCTCGCTTCCTTGCCGCGATGTCGACGTCGTGAAGCGCGGACTCGGAAAGTAGCACCTGCAAACGGTTTTCGGTCTCTGCTTCGACCGGCCTACGATGATCAGGTGCCGTTCCCGCAGACACCTGCGGCCGAGGCCGCACTGGCGGTGGCAACGCGCTTCTACTCGCCGGCGTTGCTCAATCACTGCGTGCGCTCCTATCTGTGGGGAACCACCTACGCCGACGCCCACCACATCGAGTTCGACGCCGAGCTCTACTACGTGGCCGCGCTGCTGCACGACATCGCCCTGAGCGAGCCCTTCGACAGCCACCGCGTCGCGTTCGAGGTAGCCGGCGGTGATCTGGCCTGGGTGTTCGGCGTGGCCGCAGGCTGGTCCGCCGACCGGGCGGACCGGGCGGCGGAGATCATCGTGCTGCACATGCGCGACGACGTCTCCGCGGACGCCGACCCCGAGTCCCACCTGCTTCAGGTCGCGACGGCCTGGGACGTCGTCGGCCGACGACCAGAAGAGTTTCCGATTGAGGTCAGGACCGAGGTGCTTGCGAGCTCTCCGCGTGGTGAGTTCGGCGCCGAATTCATCGATTGCTTCCGTGATCAGGCGGAACGTAAGCCCACGTCCGCGGCCGCGGCCTCGATGGCCAACGACGGTGCCGCACGAATCGCCGCCAACCCCCTCGATTCTTGGGATCGGTAGCTCCCGGGCCGTTCTTCACTTGACCCGTGACGCCAACAAGGCGGCGTCCTGAGAGCCAAGGAAGAACACCGTGAACATTCTCCCCGCCAACATCGAGCAGCAGATCGCCAACGTCGACCGGCAGAAGAGCCTCGTCATCGGGATCAGTTCCGGACTGGTGGCGCTGTGGTGCGCCTACCGGGTCTTCTGGGCCCTCTATCTGTCGATGACCTACAGCTTCGTCTTCGGCTCGCTGATCTTCCCCGTCGTCCTCTGGGGTGTCATCGGGGTGGCCGCCGGGGTTTCTGCGTTCGCCTTCCTCACCCACTACGCCAAGGGAGAGGGCAACCAGCCCAACCCCGACCGCGAACCGCTTCGCTGACAACCAACAGAGCCGCCCCGCCGCCCACCCGCGGCGGGGCGGTTTCGTGTGGCAGGGGTGAAATGCCGATGCCATCTGGGGCGAATGCCCGCAGGTCCACCCACTGCTGTGGAAAATGAGCCGACACGGCAACGGGTGCGGCGGATGAGGTGGGCGATGACGAGGGCCGACGAGCAGATCGTTGCCAACGACGCGGACAAGGTGATCAAGCGCGCGCTGGCCCGTAATGACCTGGCGACCGCCGATGCCACCGCCAAGCGCCTGACCCCGGCCCAGACCGTCGACGTCCTGGAACGACTGCCCAACACTCAGCGCGCGGTGCTCTACCGGCTGCTGCCCAAGGAACAGGCCTCGGCGGTTTTCGAGGAACTCGACCCGGTGCTGCAGAAGGACCTCCTCAGTTCGCTGCGCGATGAAGAGGTGGCGGTCGCCTTCGCGGACCTCGAACCCGACGATCGGGTGGCGCTGCTCGAGGAGTTGCCGGCCTCGGTGGCCAGCCGGCTGATGCAGGGGTTGTCGGAAGATCAGCGCGATCTCACTGCCGGCATCCTCGGCTATCCGAAGGACTCCATCGGCCGGCGGATGAGCCCGGAAGTGGTCCCACTGCATCCCGAGGTCGAGGTGCGCGGGGCGCTGAGCGACGTCAAACGCCTCCTCGACTACGCCGAGACCGTCTACACCCTGCCCGTCACCGACGAGCACCGGGTGCTGGTGGGTGTGGTGAGCCTGCGCGACCTCATGAAGGCGCCCTCGGAGGCAACCGTCGGCGACATCATGTCGACCGCGGAATGGGTGCGCGCCACCGACCCAGCCGAGGATGCCGCCCGACTGTGTGCGGACCGAAAGCTGTTGGCAATTCCGGTCGTTGACAGCGAGACCCGGCTGGTCGGCATCCTCACCGTCGACGACGCGCTGAGCATCCTGGAAGACGCCGACAGCGAGGACCAGGCCCGCATCGGCGGATCCGAGAACCTGCGCCAGCCCTACCTCAGCACCAGCGTGGCCACGCTGGTGCGATCCCGGGTGGTCTGGCTGTTGGTGCTGGCCATCGGAGCGGCGCTCACCGTGCAGGTTCTCGACGTCTTCGAATCCACCCTCGCCGAGGTGGTGACGCTGGCACTGTTCGTTCCGCTGTTGATCGGCACCGGCGGGAACACCGGAAATCAGGCCGCGACGACGGTGACCCGGGCGCTGGCGCTCAATGACGTCGCCCCGCGCGACATCTTCAAGATCCTGGCCCGGGAGTTCGAGGTTGGCCTCCTGCTGGGGCTGATCCTGGGATCGGTGGGGTTCACGCTGACCAGCCTGATCTTCGAGCCGTCCATCGGAGTGGTCATCGGACTGACCCTGCTCAGCGTCTGCACCATGGCCGCGACCGTCGGCGGTGTGATGCCACTGCTGGCCAAGTCCGTCGGCGCCGACCCGGCGGTGTTCTCCAACCCGTTCATCACCACATTCGTCGACGCCACCGGCCTGGTCATCTACTTTCTGATCGCCAAGGCGGTGCTGCACATCTGACCGCGAACCGCAGAGACTGGCACGCACCGCCGCGGCCCGGGCAGACTGTCACGGTGACCGCCCGCCTGACCGCATTCGTCGCCGGCCTCCTCGTCCTCGGCGGGGTGGCCACCGGGCCCGCCGTTGCACCCGCCGCGGCCAATCCCGGCGATCCCCCCGGCGCCCTGACCGTCGGCGGACTGCAGCGCACCTATGTCCTGCACGTTCCCCCCGGCCAGCCGTCCGGCCTGGTCATCAACCTGCATGGCGCCGGGCAGACCGGCGGCGAGCAGGCGGCGGTGACCAACTACAACGCCGTCGCCGACCAGTACGGCTTCGTGGTGGCCTACCCCGACGGGATCGACTTCAGTTGGGCCGACGGGCGTGGCGCCTCGGTCCCGGACCGCCAGGGCGTCGACGACGTCGGCTTCCTGGCGACCCTGATCGAGCGGCTGACCCGGGACTACAACATCCCGCCGGGGCGGGTGTTCGTGACCGGGATGTCGGCCGGGGCGTTCATGGCCAACCGGCTGGCCTGCGACCGGGCCGACCTTGTTGCCGCCGTCGCGCCGGTCGCCGGGACGCTGGGTGTCGGGGTGCCGTGCAACCCGTCGCGCCCGGTGTCTGTGCTGCAGATTCACGGCACCGCCGACCCGGTCGTGCCGTTCGACGGCGGCCCGATGGTCGGCCGTGGTGGCCCCAGCGACATCGTCAGCGCACCGGCCCTGGCCGACCGCTGGCGCGCCGTGGACGGCTGCCCCGCGCCGGTCGACGAGACGACGGGTGCGGTGGGGCGTTCCGCGGCCAGTGGCTGCGCGGGCGGCACCGAGGTGGACTTCGTGCGCATCGACGGCGGTGGTCACATCTGGCCGGCGGCGTTCGACGCCTCACAGGCCAGCGGCCAGTTCTTTGCCTCGCACGGCTAGGTAGGCGATGTCGTCTCGGGCACATCGATGACCACATCGGTGTCAATCGGCCCTAGGATGCGATGTCGTGGCCGGGGACCTTCATGAGGTGGATGACGACGCGAACGTCAGTGCCTTTGTGCTGGAGCGCGCCATCCATCCCCGGCTGGTCAAGCTTCTCGACCGCCCCGTCACGGCGATCAAGCGGATCGGCGACCAGGCGCTGTTCTACTGGAACGCCATCGCCGCCATCCCGTACGCCATCCGCAACTACGGCAGCGAGATCATCCGCCTGATCGCCGAGATCAGCATGGGAGCGGGCACGCTGGCGATGATGGGCGGCACCGTCGTCATCGTCGGGTTCCTCACCATCGCCACCGGCGGCACGCTGGCGGTGCAGGGTTACAGCTCGCTGGGCAACATCGGCATCGAGGCGCTGACCGGCTTCCTGGCGGCGTTCATCAATGTGCGCATCTCCGCACCCGTGGTCGCCGGCATCGGCCTGGCGGCCACCTTCGGCGCGGGGGTGACCGCGCAGCTCGGCGCAATGCGGGTGAACCAGGAGATCGATGCGCTGGAATCGATGGCCATCCGTCCGATCGCGTTCCTGGTGAGCACCCGGATCGTGGCGGGGATGATCGCGATCACCCCGCTGTACGCGATCGCCGTCATCCTGTCGTTCATGGCCAGCAAGTTCACCACGGTCACGCTGCTGGGGCAGTCGACCGGGCTTTACAACCACTACTTCTCGACATTCCTCAACCCGATCGACCTGCTGTGGTCGTTCGTCCAGGCGGTGCTGATGGCGCTCGCAATCCTGTTGATCCACACCTATTTCGGCTACTTCGCCTCCGGTGGGCCGGCCGGGGTCGGGGTCGCCACCGGTGATGCGGTGCGCACCTCGCTGGTGGTGGTCGTCGCGGTGACGCTGTTGGTCGCGCTGTCGATATACGGCGCCGACGGCGGCTTCAACCTGGCCGGTTAGTGGCTCAGGTCCCGCAGAAGGTGCGGTAGCGCCCGAAGTCCTCGGGGGCGGGTTCGGCGTAGCGCTCCAGGCCGGGCCGTTCGGTGTACGGCTCGGCGACCGCGGTGAGCAACTGCCGGATCGGTCCGAGCTCACCGGCGGTGGCGGCGGTCAGGGCTTCCTCGACCAGATGGTTGCGGGGGATGTAGATCGGGTTGACCCGGTCCATCGCCGCGGCATCGGGATCCAGCGCACGCCACCGGGTCAGCCACGCATCGAATCCGGCGAGGTCGACGAACAGCCCACGGGCGGGCTCGGCCGCACCGCGGGCGGCCGCGCCGAGGTGCCGGAAGAACGAGGTGTAGTCGACGTGGCTGGTGTGCAGCAGGTCGAGCAGGTCCCCGGCGAGCGCGGTGACCACCTGGTCGTCGACGTCGGCGGTCAGGCCGAGTTTGGCCCGCATCCCGGTCAGCCGGGCGCTCTCGTAACGGTCGGCGAAGGTGCCGAGGGTCTGCTGGGCCAGATCGATCGCCCGCTCGGTGTCGTCGTCGATCAACGGCAGCAGCGTCTCGGCGAAGCGGGCCAGGTTCCAGCCGGCCGCGGCCGGCTGGTTGGCGTAGGCGTACCGGCCCCACGAGTCGATGGAGCTGAACACCGTGTTGGGGTCGTAGGCCTCCATGAAGGCGCAGGGGCCGTTGTCGATGGTCTCCCCGGAGCCCGTCATGTTGTCGGTGTTCATCACCCCGCCTCCACCAGCGCCGCCTGGGCGGCAACCACGCTCTCGAGCAGGGCCAGATACGGGCGTTCGGCGTCGCGCGCGCCGGGATGGTGGCGCTCGATCGCGTGATCGGCCAAGCGCCGCAACAACTCCCGATCACCGCTCGCCGCGGCGTACTGGAAGCTGCCGACCCGCAGGTGGCTGCCGGCGATCCGGGTCAGCACCGCGCCGGGCAGCACGGTGTCGCGCTGGACCGCCCGCCCGGTGGCCACCACGGCCAGCGAGCGGGTGGTCGGGATGCCCAGGGCGTGCATCGCCTCGCTGATCACGTATTCGCGCAGCATCGGCCCCACCGCGGCCAGCCCATCGCCGCCCCGGGCGAACGGTGTGCGCCCGGAACCCTTGAGGTGGACGTCGCGCAACCGCCCCTCGGTGTCGGCGATCTCGCCGAGCAACAGGGCACGGCCGTCGCCGAGGCGCGGCACGTAGCCGCCGAACTGATGGCCCGCGTAGGCCTGCGCCACCGGCACCGCGCCGGCAGGAACGTTGTTGCCGATCAGGAAGCGCAGTCCGTCGGCGCCGCGCAGCCAGGCCACGTCCAGCCCGAGGTCCTCGGCCAGGGCATCGTTGAGCAGCAACAGTTCCGGCTCGGCGGGCACTTCGGCCTGCCACGGGACGGCCAGTTCCGGCAGCACCCGGCTGAAGCGGTCCTGCAGGACGACGGTCGTGTCCGGTGAAACGCTCACCCGATCCAGAGTACGGAGATTCAGGGCCATGTTCGTGTCGCAGGGTCAGTGATACCACGCTGGTATCATTCGTGCATGGCCATGACCTTGCGGCTCTCCGAAGAGCAGACCGCCAAACTGCGGGCCGCCGCCGAACGCGACGGCATCTCCATGCACGCCGCGATTCTCAAGGCCGTCGACGACTACCTCGACCGGCGGACCGCGCGCCGTGACGAGATGCTCGGCCGCATCGTGCAGGAACACGAAGGTCTGCTACGCCGACTCTCCGAGGCATGACCGACTACCTCACGCTGGACGACGTATTGGCGGCCGCCGAAGCCCACCTCGGTCACCCACCCGAAGTCCGCGACTACGGGTTGCTCGAATCCGCCGTCGCACGCTTGCAAGCCACCGTGTTCGGAGAGGATGCCTACCCGACCATTCACGAGAAGGCGGCGGCGCTGCTGCAGTCCCTGTGCACCAACCACGCCTTGGTCGACGGAAACAAACGCACTGCCTTTGTGGCCACCGCGCTGTTCTACGCGCTCAACGACCGCAATGTGCGCATGGGCGTCGAGGACGAACTGTTTGATCTCGTGATCGCTGTGGCGACCGGAGAACTCGATACCGTCCGAGACATCGCCGCGCGCCTGGCCCAGTTGGTGGAATGACACCGGCGATGTTCTAGTGCTCCCCGCCGTCGACGAGGTCCCAGGTGTCTTCCAGCCACTCCAGGTAGCGGACATCGGCCTGGCTGAGCGTGCTCACCAGGATCGGCCGGTGCAGTCGCCGGCCGGGCGGGTGCGGCTTGTGCACGGGCTGGTGCCAGGCGTCGATACCCTCGCGCATCCGCCAGTAGCGCTCCCACTGGCTCGGATGATTGGACCGGCCGCGGGCCTCGGACACCGCGGCCAGCGAGCCGTCGGCGTTGAGGAACCACAGGTGAGAATCGTTGTCGACCAACAGCGGACGCGCCCGCACCCCCTGGCGGGGGATGTTGTGGTGCGCCCAGTCGGTGAGGATGCGCAGGTCCTCGCACATCGCGTACGGCGGCATGTCGGGCAGGAAGAACCACGCGGCCTCGAACACTTCCGCCAATGCGACCTCCTCAGCTCGATTCGTCCACGCTAACGCCGCACACCGACAGCATCGGGCTGCCGCGCTCAGAACTGGGGCAGCCGTACCACCTGGACGAAGAAGTCATCGATCTGCCGCACCGCGCTCATGAACTGGTCGAGGTCCACCGGCTTGGTGACGTAGGCGTTGGCATGCAGCTTGTAGCTGCGCAGGATGTCCTCCTCCGCCGACGAGGTGGTCAGCACCACCACCGGGATATGGCACAGGTCGGCGTCGGACTTGATCTGCTCCAGCAGCTGGCGCCCGTCGTACTTCGGCAGGTTCAGGTCGAGCAGGATCAGGTCCGGGCGCGGGGCGTCGTGGAACGGGCCGCGCCGGTAGAGGTAGTCCAGGCCCTCCTCGCCGTCGTGCACCACGTGCAGGGTGTTGTTGAGCTTGTTGTGGTCGAAGGCTTCCCGGGTGATCAACTCGTCACCGGGATCGTCCTCGATGAGCAGGACGTCGATCGCGCGACCGGGATCGGTCATGGGGCTGTTCCTTCCAGTTGGGCCTCGGGTGTCATGGCCACCGCCGTGGGCAGGGTGAAGCGGAACCGGGTTCCGCTGTCGTAGTCGGTGTCGATCCAGATGGTGCCGCCGTGGTACTCGACGATCTTCTTCACCAGCGCGAGGCCGATGCCGGTTCCGGCGTAGGCGTCGCGGCCGTGCAGGCGCTGGAAGATGACGAAGACCTTGTCCACGAACTCGTCGGCGATGCCGATTCCGTTGTCGGCGACGCTGAACAACCAGTCGCCGTCGTGCTCGTCGCCGCCGGGCCGGTATTCGATGGTGATGCGGGGCGGGCGGCCTTCGCGCCGGAACTTGATGGCGTTGGCGATCAGGTTCTGCCACAACATGATCAGCAGGGTCGGGTCACCGGTGACGGGCGGAAGCGTGTCCGGCCGGTCGATCTGCGCCCCGGATTCCTCGACCGCGGTCGCGACGTTCGAGATCGCCTGCTCCAGCGTGCCGTTGAGGTCCACCTCGGTCTGGGTGGTGTTGAGCCGGCCCACCCGGGAAAACGTCAGCAGGTCGTTGATGAGGATCTGCATGCGCTTGGCGCCGTCGACGGCGAAGTCGATGTACTGGATACCGCGTTCGTCGAGCTGGTCACCGTAGCGCTTCTCCAGTAGCTGGCAGAAAGAGGCCACCTTGCGCAGCGGCTCCTGAAGGTCGTGGGAGGCGACGTAGGCGAACTGCTCCAGTTCGGCGTTGGAGCGGCGCAGTTCGGCGGCCTGCTCGTCGAGTTGGGTTCGGGCCTCAGCCGCGCTGTCGAGTTCCTCGACGATGCGCCGCCGCATGTCCTCGACGTCCGAGGCGATGGCGCGGATGTCCTTGGGGCCCTGCGGCGCGATACGTTCCCCGAAATTGCCGTTGGTGATGCGCCGACAGGCCTCGGCGAGGGCGCCGAGCGGTTTGGTCACCGCGCCGCGGACCAGGATCGCCAACGCGAACGCGGTCAGGACGAAGGCGACGATCATGCCGGCGAGCACCGCATCCCGCCAGAGGCGGGTGCGGTCGAGCTGATCGATAGCCGCAGTGCGCGCCGTGCCCAGACTGTCGTTCTGGGTATCGAACAGCGTTCGCATGGTGTCGAATTGGGCCTTGCCGGTCTCGGCGGTGCCGCGGTTCACGAGGCCGGGGGAGCCGGGGGTGACACCTGCTACCAACGGTTCGGCGTATCGCGCTCGCCAGCCGGCGGAGGCCTGTTCGACGGCGTCCAGATCCGCGATCAGCTGCGGGCGGTCGCCGACCAGCCGTCTAATATCCTGGGCCGCTTGCTGTTCCGTGCGTAGTCCGTCATAGTACGGGGCCAGGAACTGCGGGTCGGCGGCGATCACGTAGCCGCGAATGGCCGTCTCCTGATCGCGCAGCGCCGCCTGCAGCTGGTATGCGGCGACCCGGGCCGGCTGGATGTCATCGACCAACTGGCGGCACACCTCATCGGTGCTTCGCTGCAGGGCGGCACCCGCCGCCGCGCCACCCAGCACCACCACTCCCATCACGGCGAGCACCAGGTTCAGCCAGCCCTGCACCGTCAACGCCGACCGACGTTGCGGCTTTCCGGCGGTGCTCACCGCGGGGTCCGCTCCACCCGCAGCACCGCGATGTCGTCGGCGATCCCGCCGTGCGACTGGGCGCGAATTTCCGCCTCGTTGATCAGCGCGTCGACGAACTCGGCGCCGGGCAGGTCGGCCAGTGAACGGGCCACCTCGAGCAGCCCGTCCTCGCCGAGACGCCGCTCGCCGTGGCCGGAATGTCCCTCGAACAGGCCGTCGGTCAGCAGCAGCAGTCCGTGGCCGTCGGGCAGTTCGAGTTCGGGCTGCGGCCACTGCTGACCGCCCAGGCCGAGCGCCGGCCCGGCGGGTGGTTCCAGCCACTGCACCGTGCCGTTGCCCTGCAGCAGCATGCCGGGGTGCCCGGCGCGCACCGCGGTGAAGCCGCCGTCGGGGCGCAACGCGACGCTGAGCACGGTCGCGAAGATTCGTGTGCCCGCCCGCTCGGCGCGCAGGATCTCCTCCAGGCGACGCATCCGCTCGTTGCCGCGCAGACCGGCGAAAGTCAGTGCCCGCCAGGCGATCCGGAGCGCGGCACCCAGCGCGGCCTCATCGGGCCCATGGCCGGCGACATCGCCCACCATGACGTGCACGGTGCCGTCGGGGGTCTGCACCACGTCATAGAAGTCACCACCGAGCAGCGCGTTCTCCCGGCTCGGACGGTACTGGGTGACGATTTCGACGCCGGGGTCGTCATCGAGCAGAGGCGAGGGCAGCAGCGCCCGCTCCAGGCGGGCGTTCTCCTGGGCCCGAAGCTGGCTGGTGTAGAGGTCGACGGCGGTCAGCTCCGAGCGTTTGCGCTCGATGGCGTAGAGCAGGGACCGGTGCAGGGTGTCCGGTTCGACATGGCCCTTGACCAGGTAGTCCTGCGCCCCGGACGCGACCGCCGTCACCCCGAAGTGTTCGTCGTCGAGCCCGGTGAGCACCACGATCGGCAGGGTGGCGTCCCGGTTGGCGATCCTGGCCACGGCGTCCATTCCGGTGGCGTCGGGCAGGTTGAGGTCGACCAGGATGCAGTCCGGCCGGGTGATCAGCAGTTCCTGTTCGGCGCTGCTGATCGAGGGCGCCCAGATCACCTGGATGTCGGCGTCTGCGTCGGCGATCAGCTCCTCGACCAGCACCGCGTCGGCGCGGTCGTCCTCGATGAGCAGGAGCGAAATGGGCCGGTGGTTGGCCGGTCCGGTGCCGGCTACCGCCACCACTTGCGGGTCATAGGGAGCGCGCATCGGCGATTCGATCCTTTGTCAGATCACATCGGCCGCGCTTTGACCATGTTGGGGATGGGACAACGTATCGACCCTACCGGGTGGTGAGGCTGCGCCCAAAAGCCGCGACGAACCGTCAGCGGCGCGCCGAGCCCGTCATCGGCTGACCGTTCGCGCTCTGCAGCAGGCAGATCACCGTGCTGGGGTAGGGATTGTTCGACGTGCGGTCCTGCTCGGAATCGATCAGATAGGTGATCGTCGTGGCGCTGCCGGCGACCGGCCTGCCGGTGTAGGCGGTGAAGCCGGCATCGCAGCGCTGATTGGCCACATCGGTGACCGCGGCGTCGACGGGGATGCCGGCCCGCAGGAACGTCTCGGCCTGGTGCGGCCCGGAGCAGTCCACGACGGTGACGATCACCACCGCGGGATCGGTGGGCGGCGGTTCGGCCAGGCAGTCGCCGACGGCGAGGTCGACCCACCGCGCGGTCCGGGGCTGCGGCGGCGCGGGAGCGGCGCTGGTGGTGGGGCTCGCGGCCGCCGTCGAGGTCGTCGGTGCCGGTGCCGGTGCCGGTGCCGGTGCGGCGGCCTTGCCCCTGCAGCCAGTCAGCACGGCCAGGGTGAACAGGCAGCCGACCAGGCACGTTCGTGCACCCGGGACACCCACGTGAGCCTCCTGGTGTTTAGCGGGCTCGGCCAACCGGGTACAAACCCGGGCCGAGGGGGTCGTGACAAGTCTCGCGGTTCGGCGAGCCCGATCAAGGAGATCACGACAATGAAACTCAAGAAATTCGCCACCGCCGCGGCGTTCGCAGCGGCCGTGGTCGGTGTCGGGGCAGGTATCGCCCAGGCCGACCCGCACGGCCCGCCCGGACCGCCGTGGGTGCCGGGTCCGGGTGTCAACGTCGGCGGACCGGGCAACCCACTACCGCCGGGGCAGGGATACCTGCCGCCACCCGGGCATCGCGGCGACATCGACGGCATCGTGCCGGTGTGGGCCCCACCGCCGCCCCGGCCGCCGGTCTGGGCGCCGTGGCTGCCGGTGGTGTGGAACGCCGACCTGCCGGGCTGGGGGGTCTGGTGGAACGGCGGATTCATTCAGCTCTGACGTCGCGACCAGACGGCCGTCCCGCACGGTCCGGGTGTCGGCGGCGGCGCCTCCGCGGGGTGGCCGTCGTCGTCAGTCCAGGCTGCTGTCCCGGCCGGCCAGGAAGGCGCCCAGCCGCGGATCGGTCGATGTGATGCGGTCGACCTCCTCGCCGCCGTCGCAGCGGTAGAGCCCGACGGTGATCACCTCGGCGTGCCGGGCGATCACCGCCCAGTACGCCCCGGCATCCTGCCAGCGTTGCAGCACCGCCACCGGATCATCGTCCACCCGACCATCATCCGCTGCGGTCGAAGTCTGCCCATAACTGACGTCGTCGCGGAGTTGGCGTGACACGATCACCTCGCGCCGGAACCGGCTGGACGGAAGTTCCGAGCATGTATGTGACCTGGACGGACGGTGATCGACACGCTCGGTGGCACCAGCCACTTCCCGCAGATCGAGCGGTCCGATGAAGTCGACACCCTGGTCACCCGGTTCGCACTGACACCGAAAGGGCTGACACTGACGTGAAACTCGGATTGCACGCCTTGGGCATCGGGGCGGGTGCCGAACGTCCGGTGATCGAGGCCGTGGCCTCGGCCGCCGAGGAGCATGGCTTCGCCACACTGTGGTCGGGCGAGCACGTCGTCATGGTCGACGAGTCGGCATCGCGTTACCCCTACGCCGACGACGGCAGGATCGCCGTACCGGCGGTCGCCGATTGGATCGACCCGATGATCGGGCTGTCGTTCGCCGCCGCGGCGACCTCGACGATCGGGATTGCCACCGGTGTCCTGTTGCTCCCTGAGCACAACCCGGTGATCGTGGCCAAGCAGGCCGCCAGCCTTGATCGGCTCAGTGGCGGCCGGTTCTCCCTCGGTGTCGGGATCGGTTGGTCGCGCGAGGAATTCGATGCTCTCGGAGTGCCGTTCGCTCGTCGCGGTGCACGGACTGCCGAATACGTGGCTGCGATGCGCACCCTTTGGCGCGATGACGTGGCATCGTATTCGGGTGAGTTCGTCGAGTTCGCCAACATCCGGGTGAATCCGAAGCCGCTGCGAAACAACCGAATTCCGGTTCTGCTGGGCGGCAACAGCGACGCGGCCCTGCGCCGGGTCGCCGGATGGGGTGACGGATGGTACGGCTTCAACCTGATCGATTGCGACGACGTCGCGGACAAGATCAGCGTTCTGCGCAGGCACTGCGCCGAGGCGGGACGCGATCCGGCCGAGTTGCGGTTGGCGGTCGCGCTGCGTGATCCCGCGCCGGCCGATATGCCCCGGCTGGCGAGGCTGGGTGTCGACGAACTGGTGCTGGTGGGCTCGCCGCCGGACAGCGCGTCCGAGGCGCGTGCGTGGGTTTCGGAGCTTGCGGCACTATGGTTGGAGGACCGCGCGGGGGCGTGCGGCGGTGAGGGGGAGCAGTGAGTTGGTCGGCGGTAGCGGCGGCGGCGGTCTTCGTCTGGCTGGGCATGGTGCTGGCGATCTCGTTCCTCGAGGCGCCGCTGAAGTTCCGGGCCCCCGGGATCACCATCGCGCTCGGCCTCGGAATCGGACGGCTGGTGTTCCGCGCCCTCAACGCCTGCGAACTGGCACTCGCGGTGCTGATCGTCGTCGCCCTGGTGATCGGCAGGCCGAGTGCGGGGGTGACCGCCGCGGCGCTGGTCGCCATCGGTGCCTTGCTGGTTCAGGTGATCGCCGTCCGCCCGAGTCTCACCCGGCGCTCCGACGCGGTGCTCGCCGACCCCGCTCAGGCCGAATCCGGACGTTCCAATGCGCATTTCGTCTACGTGGGGTTCGAAGTCGTCAAGGTGGTGGCACTGCTGGTCGGCGGCATCCTGCTGCTGTCCTAACCTGGAGGTTGTTGTGATGGAATCGGTTTCGCTTTCCCGACTCGCCGATGAGCAGCTCGACGCGGCGCGTTCGTCGCACAGCGGGCGGGCCGCGCACACCGTGCACGGTGGGCATGACCACTCGCTTCGGCAGACATTGATCGCCCTGGCCGCCGGGCGCGAGCTCAGCGACCACAACAGTGCGGGGGAGACCACGCTGCAGGTGCTGCGCGGCCGGGTCAGGCTGACCACCGCCGAGGAGACCTGGGCCGGCGCGGCCGGTGATCTCCTGGTCATCCCGCGCGAACGGCACGGCCTGCACGCCGACGAGGACGCCGTGGTGCTGCTGACCGTGTCGGCCGATAGCCGCCCCGCTCAGTAGCGGTAGTCGGCCAGGTCCACCGAGCCCTGCCGGCGCCCGCCGTCGAGCATCAGCAGTGCGGGCACCATCTCACAGGTGACCAGCCCGTGGCCGCCGGTGACCTCGTCGACGATGTCGAAGCTGCGGGCGATGCGGTCCGGGGTGTCGACGATGATCGACATCACGGGTACCTGACGGCCGAACTGAATCAGCTTGTCGCCGTGCGGTTCATGGTCGCCGTGGAAGCCCCACATGCCGCGCAGCACCGTCGCCCCGCTCGCGGTGCCGGATTCCAACAGCCGCCGCACCAGGGCGCGGTGGATGGGCACACCGTCGTGGCGGGTGGCTTCGGAGGTGGAGATCATCAGCTTCTGGTGCACCTCGCGGCCGGCGGCGTCGACGGCGGGCAGTGCGGGCGGCCGGGCCAGCAGATGTCCGTCGCGTTTGCACACCTGCACCCGTTCGACGGTGGCCAGTGGTTGGTCCAGCATCTCGGTCAGACCGGGCAGCACCTCGCGCACCTGGGCGGGGCTGCCGACGGCGATGATCATCATCGGCACGTCGACGTTGCGGCCGAAGAAGTGTGCGCGCTGACGCTCGCCGTGGGCGGTGCCGTCCACGCCGAGCAGCACCGAGGCGCCGGCGAACTGGTGCCGGTGCAGCAGGTCGCAGATCGCGTAGAACGCCGGTGCGCCGTCCACGCGCCGGCGCCGGCCGACGTAGACGGTGAGTTTGACGGCGTCGCCGTCGGGCAGCGGCGTCTGCGCCGGGTCGCCGGTCACCAGCGTGGCCCGCTCCAGGGTGAGCAGGCCGTGGGCGGTCAGGGCTACGACGTCGTCCAGCAGGGCGGTGATGGTGGCCTCGGTGTCGACGGCGGCGACCGCGACCGGCGGGTCTTCGGACAGGGTGAGCGACTGGTCGCTGCGGACGATCTTGCGCAGCCCGAAACTGGCGATCCCGCGCAGCATCACACTGGTGGCCACCTCGCGCTGCGTGAACAGGTCCAGCATCGCCTCGGCGACGAATCGCCGGCCGGTCCGCTGGCGTTCGTCGAAGTAGGCGGTCAGCTTGAGGTAGTCGCTCATAGCAGCCCGGCGATCCACTGGCCGGTCACCGCGGCGGCGCTGCCCAGGACCACACTGACCACCAGGTTGGCCAAGGCAGGGAGCACCTGGCGCTCCTCGGTGAGCCGCTGGGTCTCCAGCATCCAGGTGGAGAAGGTGGTGTAGGCGCCGACGAACGCGGTGCCGGCCAGCAGCGCCGCCTGATGGCTGAGCGTGAGCCCGGTGATGAACCCGAGCAGTACCGCGCCGCTGATGTTCACGGTCAGGGTGCCGAATGGGAACGAGCGGGCGGCGCGGCGCGCCACCGCCCGGTCGACCATGAACCGCGCCACCGAACCCAGGCCGCCGATCAGGAACACCCCGGCCCAGACGGCGACGCTCATGGCCGAATCCTGACCCGGCGCACCAGCACCGTCGCCGCATACACCGCCACCAGACCCGCGGCGATGCTGGCCGCGGTGTAGCCGGCGGCCAGGCCGTAGTGACGGGCCTCGATCATCTTCAGCGTCTCGACCTGCATCGTGGAAAAGGTGGTCAGGCCACCGCACAGACCGGTGCCCAGCATCGGGCGGCGGTAGCTGGACAGTGGCAGTCGCTCGAGCAACCGGGTGGTGAAGTAGCCCAGCAGAAAGGCGCCCACGATGTTGACGATGAACGTCGCCCAGGGCCAGCGGGACGGGTCCGACACCAGGACCGTCGACAGGCCCGCGCGGGCGGCGGTCCCCACCGCGCCGCCGGCGAAGACGGCCGCCAACTCCCGGTTGTCATGGCCGAACACCGGCGCCCCCTTCAATCCGTGGGTGAGACAAAGGCAACAAGGAGAAAGTATCGCCCGCGGCGGGGCAGAATTGGCGCCATGGCGGCTAATCCCCGCGCCGGTAAGCCGGCGCTCCCCGAAGACCTGATCGATGTGCCCCACCTCGTCACCGCGTACTACACGGTCGAGCCGGATCCCGACGACGTCGCCCAGCAGGTGGTGTTCGGGACGTCGGGACATCGCGGGTCCAGCCTGGACGGCGCGTTCAACGAGGCGCACATCCTGGCCACCACCCAGGCCATCGTCGAGTACCGCGCGGCGCAGGGCACCACCGGCCCGCTGTTCATCGGCCGCGACACCCATGGGCTGTCCGAGCCGGCCTGGGTGTCGGCGCTGGAGGTGCTGGCCGCCAATGACGTTGTGGCGATGATCGATTCGGCCGACCGCTACACCCCGACCCCGGCGGTCAGCCACGCCATCCTGGCCTACAACCGCGGCCGCAAAGCCGATCTGGCCGACGGCATCGTGGTCACCCCGTCGCACAACCCGCCCCGGGATGGCGGCTTCAAGTACAACCCGCCCAACGGCGGGCCGGCCGACACCGATGCCACCGGCGCAATCGCCAAGCGCGCCAACGAGATCCTGCGCGGCGGGCTCAAGGACGTCAAACGTACGCCGCTGGCGCGCGCGTTGCAGTCGGCGCAGCGGCACGACTACATGGACGCCTACGTCAGCGACCTGCCGAACGTCGTCGACATGCACGCCATCCGCGCGGAGACCATCCGCATCGGGGCCGACCCGCTGGGTGGGGCGAGCGTCGATTACTGGGGGGCCATCGCCGAGCGGCACAGCCTGGAACTCACCGTGGTCAACCCGTTGGTCGATGCGACGTGGCGTTTCATGACCCTGGACACCGACGGCAAGATCCGGATGGACTGCAGCTCACCGAACGCGATGGCGTCGCTGATTGCCAAGATCGGCAACTACCAGATCGCCACCGGCAACGACGCCGACGCCGACCGGCACGGCATCGTCACCCCGGACGGCGGGCTGATGAACCCCAATCACTATCTGGCGGTGGCGATCGACTACCTCTACACGCACCGGCCGGACTGGCCCACCAGCGTCGCCGTCGGCAAGACCGCGGTGAGCTCGTCGATCATCGACCGGGTGGTAGCCGGGCTGGGCCGCAAGCTCATCGAGGTACCGGTCGGCTTCAAGTGGTTCGTCGATGGATTGATCAGCGGCACAATCGGTTTCGGCGGTGAGGAGTCGGCCGGCGCGTCATTCCTGCGCCGCGACGGGTCGGTGTGGACCACTGATAAGGACGGCATCATCATGGCGCTGCTGGCTTCGGAGATCCTCGCCGTCACCGGCAAGACGCCCTCGGAGCGCTACGAGGACCTCGCCGATGTGTACGGCGCCCCGGTGTACGCCCGGGTCGACGCCCCGGCGAACCGGGAGCAGAAGGCGCGGCTGGCCAAGCTGTCGGCCGAGGAGGTCACCGCCACCGAACTCGCCGGCGAGCCGATCACCGCCAAGCTCACCACCGCGCCGGGCAACGGCGCAGCGCTCGGTGGTTTGAAGGTGACCACCGCCGACGGATGGTTCGCCGCACGGCCGTCGGGCACCGAGGACGTCTACAAGATCTACGCCGAGTCGTTCAAGGGGCCCGAGCACCTCGCGGAGGTGCAGGAAGCCGCGCGCGAAGTGGTGAACAAGGTCATCGCGTAGCTGCCGATCGTGGCGTCGGCCTCAGCCGATCCCGGACCCCAAACGCAACACGCGTGCTCGCGAACCTGGCAGCATCGTCGCCGTGGCAAATCGACGTTCCGTTTGGTTTGAACTCTTCTATGACCTGATCGTCGTCGCCGCCCTGGTCAACGGTTGTCACCTGATAGAGGGCAGGCCGACGGTCCGCCTGGGTGCCTGGCTCGGCGCCACCCTCGTGGTCATGCTCGTCCTGTGGGT
>CAZHUU010000003.1:0-24725 GCA_964535335.1 uncultured Mycobacterium sp. | reverse complement strand
GTGCTTCCGGCCCTGCACGCCAACCTCTACCAAACCGACGACTGGACCGGACGCGTGTTGATCCTGATCCAGATGTTCAGTATCGCCATCTCGATTCTCGCCATCGGGCGAATCGACGAAAGCCTGCCGGACGGAATCGGATTCGCCGCCCTCGGCGTCGCCTTCCTCTCGATATCGGTGCTGTACGCGCGTTCGGATCGCTCCCGGTACCGAAGTGAAGCCCGTCTGGTGATCTGGTCCTCAGGCCTCGCCGGGGTGATACTTCTTGCCGGGGCTCCGTTCTTGAACTCCGGGACGACTGAATTCCGGTTGGCTGGAATTCCTTTGATGGAGCAGGTTGTATTCGCCGTGGCGGCGTTGATCGGCTGCGTCCCGGTGTACTGGACGCTTCTCGGTCGCGTCGTGCGGAAACGCCTGATCGACGTCGGCCGGTTCTCCGAACGACTCAGTGAACTCCTCCTCATCGTCCTCGCCGAGTCTGTCGTGGAGGTCGTGATTCGCCTCGACGGGCTCACCCACATCCCGAACCTGCCGGTACTGGTCGCCGCGTTCCTCGTCGCCTTCGCCGTCTGGAGCTTCTACTTCACCGTCATCGAACCTCGGCACCTGCCCGCGGAGGTCGGACCACTTCGGCTCTGGTTCGTCGCGTACTACCTCTTGATCTTCGGTCTGATCGCGGTCGCCACCCGGCTCGGCACACTTGTGGTGCTGCCGTGGCGGCAGACCTTCGCCCTTCCATGGATCTGGACGGTGCTGCCGCTGCTCTACGTCGTGGTGGCACTGGTCGGGCTGGAGCGGATCTCGCGGCGGTACCCAGCCCACCGCTGAGTGGCCGCAGTCGCATCGGGGGCCCCTTATTACAGTCATCTCGTGAGTTCTGTCGCGGAGGGTGACTGCGCGCCGGAAGCGCAGTCCAAGCTTCCGCGCGAAGTCTGGGTCCTGATCGCGGCCAACGTCGTCATCGCGCTGGGCTACGGCGTGGTGTCGCCGGTACTGCCCGCCTACGCCCGGCACTTCGGGGTGAGCATCAGCGCCGCGACGTTCGTGATCACGCTGTTCGCGGTCGCGCGGCTGTGCTTCGCCCCGGTCAGTGGCCTGCTGGTGCAACGGCTGGGCGAGCGGCGCATCTACGTCAGCGGGCTGCTGATCGTGGCGGTGTCGACCGCGGCGTGCGCGTTCGCCCACACCTATTGGCAGCTGCTGCTGTTCCGGTCGTTGGGCGGGATCGGGTCGACGATGTTCTTCGTCTCCGCGCTGGGCCTGATGATCCGGATCAGCCCGCACGACGCCCGCGGCAAGGTCGCAGGCATGTTCTCCAGCGCGTTTCTGGTCGGCTCGGTGGCCGGGCCGGTGCTGGGCAGCCTCACCGCGGGTCTGGGGCTCAGCGCACCGTTCCTGATCTACGGGGCCGCGCTCCTGGTCGCCGCCGCGGTGGTCTTCATCAGCCTCCGGCACTCGACGCTGGCGGCGCCGGCCGAGGAGAACGAGCTGACGGTGACCGTCGGGGTGGCGCTGCGCCACCGCGCCTACCGCGCCGCGCTGCTGTCGAACTTCGCCACCGGGTGGTCGGCGTTCGGGCTGCGCATCGCCCTGGTGCCGCTGTTCGTCACCGAGTCATTGCATCGCGGGCCGCGGATGGCGGGTGCGGCGCTGGCCACCTTCGCCGCCGGCAACGTGCTCGCCGTGATCCCGTCCGGGCGGCTCTCGGACCGGACCGGCCGGCGACCGCTGCTCATCATCGGGCTCGCGGTGGCCGGGGTGTCGACGGCGGTGGTCGGTCTGGCGCCGTCGGTGCCGCTGTTCCTGGCCGGCGCGGTGGTGGCCGGTGCCGCGTCGGGCATCTTCACCTCACCGCAGCAGGCGGCGGTCGCCGACATCATCGGCAGCAAGGCGCGCGGCGGGACGGCGGTCGCGACGTTCCAGATGATGTCGGACCTCGGGTCGATCGTCGGGTCATTCGGGGTGGGTGAGATCGCCCAGCACGTGTCCTTCGGGTGGGCGTTCGGGCTCAGTGGGCTGATTCTGGTGGTGGCGGCGGTGGGCTGGATGTTCGCCCCGGAGACCCGCGACACCGTGCCGCTGGAACACACACCGGCGCGGCCGCTGGGTCCGCAGGCGGCGGGGGAGTTGCCCTAGGGGTGTTGTGCCCGCCTTTGAGCGACTCTTGCCGGTGGATACCCGACTTGGCGGTCTGGTGTCGCTCGTAGCCGGGCATGAGTATGTGCACCCAGGAGACCGGCAGCGGTGCCCGGAGGCCGGTGGCCAGCGGTTTTTGAGGCGCGCCGCGCGGTGGTGTAACTTCGATGGGCACACCTGGGGCTATGGCGCAGCTGGTAGCGCACCACACTGGCAGTGTGGGGGTCAGGGGTTCGAGTCCCCTTAGCTCCACCAGGAAACCGCAGTTCAGAGGCTATAAATCTCACTTTCGAGGCTCTGACGTAACAGTTCACGTAACATCACCGGGCGCAGCTAACTCCACTTCGGAAGGTTCCCCGGTGGCCAGCGTCCACGCACAGAAGAACCTCAGCGGGCGTACGTACCGCGTCCTTTGGCGTGAGGATGGCCGGCAGCGTTCCCTGACCTTCGCCGATCTGGTGTCAGCAGAGCGATTCAAGACCCTCGTCGAGGACCATGGACCAGGCGAGGCTCTTAACGTGATCGAGCTTGAGGAGAGCGGCCGTCACGTTCCGACGGTGGCTCAGTGGCTCACGGAGCACATCGATTCGCTGACCGGTGTCCAGCCTGCGACCGTTGCGCGCTACCGCACCTTCGTCTCCCGCGATATCGCTCCAGTCATGGGGCACTTGCCGCTGACGGCGATTACTCCGGCAACTATCGCGCGATGGGTGCAGCAACTGGGCGGGTCGGGAAAGACGATCGCCAACAAGCACGGCTTTCTGTCGGGAGCGTTGAAGGCTGCCGTCACTGCCGGGTTGATCTCCGCGAACCCCTGCGAGGGGCGCCGGCTACCGCACACTGCGGTCGAGGAGACGGTCTTTTTGACGCCCGAGGAGTTCGCCCTGCTGCGAGACAACATTCCCCGGGAACGGTGGAGGCGCCTAGCCACGTGGCTGGTAACGACGGGCATGCGTTTCTCGGAAGCAACGGCTCTGACGGCATCAGACATCGATCTCCGCTCTGGTACGTGCCGGATCACCCGCGCGTGGAAGTACTCCGGGAACTACCGGCCGGAGATCGGTCCGCCAAAGACCAGGAAGTCGGTCCGAACCATCAGTCTGCCCGCGGTCGCGCTCGATTCTGTCGATCTTGATGCGCCTGACTGGCTGTTTACGAACGGGGCCGGAAATCCAGTGCGTGCCCAGGAGTTCTTCAACGGTGGATGGAAGCCGGGCCGGGATCGGGCGCAAGCGGCAGGGCTGACGAAATCGCCCCGGGTGCACGACCTGAGACATACCTGCGCATCATGGATGATCCAGGCCGGCGTGCCTTTGCCTGTGGTGCAGGCTCACCTTGGTCACGAGTCCATCCAGACGACGATCGGGGTGTACGGCCATCTTGACAGCCGCAGTGCGCACGCAGCCGCAGATGCCATCGCGGCCGCATTTCGCTAACGCCGTGCAGCGGGCTTAGGGCAGAGCCACAAACCATTTCACAACTTTCTGTACCGGATGGCGACCATCCGCACTGCCCCAAGGCAATAACTGAAGTCTGCTGAGAGCCAAAATCCGCGAATAGTTTTCACTCGCCCTGTGCCCCCCGGGGGTCCATCATCTCCGCGGAGAGATCCTTTTGAACAATTACAGCGCATTTCAAACGCTAACCAAGAGCTCATTCAGTACAAGCGTACTAGAGAAAAACTAATCCAGTTTCTCACGACATATATTGTCGCCCAACACAATTGACGCTCACATGGACACGGCAATACCGTCAGTTCTATGACTTCACCAGACGACGGCCTCGAAGCCTGGACCACTCCGGGCCTCGCGGACTGTGCCCAAAAAAGTTCGGGCGAGACACCGAGCCGTGCGTTGGTAGTTCCGAAAATCTTTTGGTTACAGCAAGTCTCAGAGATGTTTATGGCGGGAGTATCGGAGTCCTACCTGAGGGCCAAGCTCCGCAGTCGCGTGTTTTCTGGTGTCAAAATCGCTGGCCGCTGGGCAATGACAGAGAGCCAGATCGCGGCGGCGATCCAAACGCTCACCAGTGAAGCCCGCCCCGTCGATCCTCCCTCGGCCGCTGGGCTGTCGAAGCACTCAAAACTGCGGAGGCAGTTCAGGACCCGCGGCGCAGCACCATCAGTCTCTGGGCGCGGACAGTCAACACAGCGTGCGGGGCCTGGCGGATAGCGATCCTCGCGGGCCGAGAAGGTCGCGCTAGCCGAGGTTCTGATGAACCAACACGACTAACTGAATAGCCAAAACCCCACTAGTAAGAACGGAATGACACTATGAACGAGCCGCGAACCCAGGACGACAGGCACTCGACGGGCTTTGAAGTGATGCATGCGGACTGTGCGCAACGCCAAGCAACAACGTTGCCGGCGGGCAGCGCCCGAGTATTCGATCACTGCGCCGCCTGCAAGAGCCATTTCCGAGCTGGTGACGACATTGCGCGTATCACCTTCGGCGAAGACGAATTCGACTACATGCATCTGGACTGTGCACAAACCCATCCGATGAACGAAGAGAACCAGGCCGCCGGCGCACAATGCGCAACCGAGGGTCAAATCGATTCGACGAGTGCCTCCTCGGAGACTCCACGGTGAGTGCAATCCGACGTGATGGTGTCCCCATGAAGGGGGCTATCTACGGTTTGCCTAACAGCGCGATCTACGGCTGCCACCCACGACTTGATCTGCGCTGGAGCGATTCTCAGCTCGAGCCGGTAGGCGACCGACTGACCCCGTTGCTACCAGAGAACATCACCAAGAAGATGAAGTTGGCCACTGCTGCCGTTGCGCTATCGATCTTTCTCGAACGCATCGCGACCGGCGGTGGCGTGCACTACTCGCGGGGGAAGGAACCTTATCGCGTCCAGAGACGCTACCGCGACGCCGACCCGTACTGGAGCCGGTACTACGTCACAAAGGCAATAGACATGCTGGCAGATGCTGGCCTCGTCACGAATGCCCTCGGAGTCTGGTTTCCGGGGAACAAAGGTTATGAGTCGGTGGCCTGCGCGACCGAGAAACTGATCGACCTCCTCGGCGATCTTGTTGACGCTGGCCAGGTTCGTGGCATCAAGCCCAATGCCGAGACGATCGTCTTACGGGACCGCGACGACAAACGCGAGATCGACTACGAAGAAACTGTTGAAACCACGGCCATGCGCCGTGAGGTCGAACAGATCAACGAGAGCCTATCCACCCTGGACCTCTGGCTCTACGGAGAAAGACTTTGGATCCCGCTCGGGCGCAGAATCTTTAACGGTTCCTTTGATCGGGGTGGTCGGCTCTACTTCCGAGGCAATTCTTTCCAGAATATGCCGGCCGAGTCTCGACGTGACCTGACACTGGTCATCGATGGCGATGTGCACCCCATGATCGAACTCGACTTCGCCGCATTCCATCCCACGATGGCTTACGACGAGGCTGTTGAGACTCTTCCGCCCGGTGATCCCTATGACATCGAGGGGTACGACCGCTCCGTGGTCAAGAGCACAGTCAACGTCATGTTCAATGCCGCAACCGAGAACAAGGCCGTCAAGGCGATCACGGAAGAATTTCGTGATGACCCGAGTCTGCGAGCGGCCGCGGGACTCGTCAGCCGCAATCGGAGTACGCTGAGGCCTTTTGCGAAGGCGCTCGTGAAAGCTGTTGAAATGAAGCACTATAAGATCGCGGGCCTCTTCAACTCCGACTGTGGTGCGCGATTTATGCGTCGAGACTCGGATATGGCCATGCAGATCTTGATGCGGATGATCTCCGAGACCGGCCGGTGTCCACTACCTGTCCATGACTCGTTCATCGTAGTAGACATCGATGAACAGTGTCTCTACAGAACAATGAAAGATGTTGCGGGAGAGTGTGGTCTGGATATTGATATCAAGAAGAAGTATTCCCTACATACACCACTCCCACAGGTATCCGGTCCTACATCTACACCTACCCAACACATTCCACCAACTCCATCCCAACCTCCACCGCCAGCATCCCTCCATCCGATCCATCATCCACACGACCCACTCTTTCTATTAGGAGGTAACACACTCTGACCTGCGCATATGGGATCAACCAAACTGCACGTCCAGGGCGGACTCTCGCCCCTTTGGTCAAAGGTGTTGTTGTGCAGAAGAAGTAAAGGAAAGTCCTCGTGCGCTCCATGACGTGGACACGGAACTATGGAACTAAGGAGATTGACGTAATGGATTTGTATGGTAGCTCCAAAAAAGGGATCCAAGCGTCGAGTAGCTTCAAGCAATTGCGATCCGAGGCTGGCACTTGCGAGCCTGCTTCTTCGGCGCGCGCCCAGCGCATCGATATTGTCTTTCGGGGGGCGTTTGTCAGTGACCCCAGGCGCGATGTTGAGGTCGACATCGACTACGACACCGGCGACGGATCCTATGTGCGTGTAGCGATCCGAGACGAGAAGCCTCGGGGGAGCGCCGGCGGTGACTGGATCTGGCTGGACATGAACCCCGATGATGCGCGGAACCTGGCAGATGCGCTCAACCAGGCGTCAAACCATGCAACTGAAGCAATTCGTTCCGCAGATCAGCACGAGTGCAGACGCCCCGGCTCATCGATCGTGGCTGGAATGACTATCGCGGAAAGGGATCGCATTGTGGTCCAACGGCTTCGCGAGCGGCTGCACAAGACCAGGGCTCGTCAGGAAGGCGACAATCCCGAATAGCCGCGCCGAGCCGAATCCCTGTAACCATTGACAAGGACAACTTATGTGCCCTGGTGGTCTGAAAGATCCATCTGAACCATTGAGACGGGAAAGCACCGTGCCGAGAAGGCCGATGGTTAACCCGGATGTAGACGAAATCGCTGACGAAGCTAAGCATGGATATGCCACAGGTACGAAGCTGCTGGCAGAGATGCACTACCGCCTTGCGGAACTGGCCGGCTCCGGACAGCTCGACCCAGAGGAATCGATGACCCTGCAAGACAGTCTCATCGCTATCTGGGAGCAACTGTATTACGGCACCGTCTTCGCGGTACGAGACATCTTTAACCACGAATGGACCGACGACGAGGCTGATAACACGTACAGCGACGGTCGACAGGTGATGACGCAAGTACCAAGGAATCCGGAGCAACCGGATGTCAATTGGGGACGCGAACAACTCGTAAGTTGGGATGGCGCTGCCGTCATCCATCCACGCGGGATGACCAGTCGTATCTCTCCAATCGATCCCGCCGACGATCAAGAACGGCCGATGCACCGACCATGCAGCGAGTCCAACGGAGAGCGGAAATCACCAGGAAAGGTCGGCCTCGACCGCAATGCCCTGAAGGATATGAAATGACACCGGAGTCCCAGCGAGACAAGCTGGTAATGGCCGAGTGTGCGGCACTGACGCTAGCCACATTGGCCAACCTCAACAGGGCTAACGAGATCGAAGAACTCGCAGGTCACCTCTGGTTCCTGGAAGCGCACTCTGTTGAGGACCAACCCGCCATTGCGCAGCGTCTGCGCGAGGCGACGCTGGCTGCCACGAACTTGGCTTTCCATGCGGCCGACGCTGTGCGGGACCTGGCCGCGATGCTGCCCTTTCAATGGACTGATCATTACGACGAGCCGGAGGAGGAACCAACCGGCGGGCGTAACGCTCACCGCTACAGGGTGACAAAGGTGCCACAAGGGACAGATGGCCAGCCGTGATCGACCCCTCGTCCCTTCTGACCCTTTTGTCAACACGATTGCCGGCCTGCCAGGCCGGGATACTTCAAGAACTAACACGGGAGTTTTTGATGGCCGACTACAGCGGCTGCTTCTTCAGCGTGATGTCCTTCGACTGGATCGCCACCGCGATGGTGGAGGGCGATGCCATCACCTTTGCCAAGGATGAGGATTCGGTGTCGTTGCCCGTCGAGGTCGCCATCGAGGTCGCCACCGAAACACTTCGGCTGGCGCTGGAGGAGGACGGGATACGCAACGAACAAGGGCAAGGAATGGCCACATACCTCGGGCAGGCTGACGAGGCCAACCTGCGGCGCCTGCTGGCTCGAATATCCGATCCCGATGGGCCAACCTTCACCCGACCAACAGCTGCCGCCAGGAACGAGGGAGGTAGTTGATGTCTAATCAGGCGGATCCCTCGAATCTGGGAGCGTGGCGGGCCAAACGCGAGGAGCTTGACCGTGAACGCCGCCGGCAGAGAGCGCGTGAAGAATTTACCGCTGATGCGCCTGACTATGGCAGGGTCATCCCGCCGCCTCTCAACGCTGATATTCCCGGAATGGTCAAGGACGTCAAGGACTGCTACGACGCTCTCACCCAATGGATCGTCAACTTTCAAAACGAGGTCGGCGAACTGGTTGGCGCCGGCGGGCTCAATCCTGCTGAGCGACAGAATCTGTCTGAGCACTACCGCGACCTCCAGACCGCTGTGGAAGCCGCGATCGTGGAAGCGCCGAAGGGTGACCCAGGCTCACGCGCTAATGATTATTGGCCCGAGGGCATCTGGAATAGCCGGGCTATTAATCGCTTCGCCGACCACGCCAAGTACGTGTACGCCGTCGGCAGCCGTGACATTGCAGCCCTGCAGTACAGGCTTTCTGAGCTTGCCCACACCGGCCGGCTCGATCCCGCGGCGCACCAGAGCCTGCAGTGGGACCACTGCCTGCCGATGTGGCAGACGCTTTATTTCGGCACCACTTGCGCTGTGCGCGACGAGCGCAGCTGGGACGGAGCCTGGGACTGGTATGACAACACTTACAGCGATGGGCGTCAGGTCATGATGCAGGCACGGGTGAAGAATTGGGTGAAAGTCGAGCGCAACTGGCCCTATAACGGCGGAATGTCGGGCGACGGACCAATCCAGGAGCACCCACGGGGATCGCTGTGCCAAATCCATCCTGTGATCGCCTCGGACAGGGACGGCTATTGGCACCCCTCGATCGAAATCGACCTCGAGGACCTCATCAAGCGGCTTAGTCCAGAACCGCATGATGGCGTCAGCCCGGACGTTTAGCTAACCTAAGTAAGAAGAAGTGTGGAGCGTTTCCCTTTTGTCGACCCGCTGTTGTCCCGCTACAGCTTCGGCCGCGGATTCGACTGTAATGAAAGAGCCTGCAGCACAGTCTTATTGAGGAGCGCCAACCTTGATCTTGGTGATTGAAAGAACAGGAACAGAACCAGGATAGAGGTCTCTTTGTGGCGTGGTTGAAGCCGATCGCAGTACGCGACGAATCTCGAGCGAATTACTCCCGCGACATCAGACTTTAGATGGGTACCACTGCTTCTTGGCCCCGGTCGAGTGCAATAGCCGTACCGAAAGCTATTGCTAGGTAACAGATCATGTAGGAATCGACCCTATCTCTTCTCGACACATTCACTACGCGTGCAAAGACGACGCTGCGCAATGCGCCGTTTCATTGACGCGAGGGCGGGCGGCACCGTGGGAGACTTGTGGCTATGGCTGCACCCGGTGATCTGACTCCGGCGGAGCGGGTTAGTGCGGCCGGCGATACGGCCCGCAGCCTCAGACTCCTTCTCGAGCAGATCGAGGGAGGCGCCATCGCCGCGACACCACTAGAGATCGCGCGACTTCGCGGCGCCCTGGACGCGCTCGAATCCGTCTTCGGGCACCGCATCGAGCCTGAGTCGGCGCAGGAGACTCCTGACACTTAATAATGACGTCCGTCAATGCTAAACTATAGGGGTGTCCAAGCCTTTTTCCAGCCCGTCCCGGCCCCGCCGTAGCAGGCGAACTGACGCCCCGCCGGCGCCGGGGGGAACGGTAGTGACGTATCTGCGTGTATCGACATCCGAACAGTCTCTGTCCGGACTCGGCATCGAAGCTCAAAGGGCGACCGTTTTGGGCTACGCCCAGCGCAAGGAATTGACGATTCTGGATGAGTACTGCGATGAGGGGATCAGCGCCAAATCCCTGAAGGGTCGTCCTGGTGCCCTCGCCGCACTCGACGCAGTGCGTTCGGGCAAGGCTGCTGGGCTTCTGGTCGCCAAGATGGATCGGCTGAGCCGATCCGTAGTCGATGGCGCGAGTTTGATGGAACAAGCTGCGCGAGAGGGGTGGGCGCTGCACTTCGCTGATCTCGACATCGATACCAGCACGCCGGCAGGAGAGATGGCCGCCAACATCATCATTTCCGGTTCACAGTACGAACGCCGACTCATCAGTCAGCGCACCCGAGATGCCCTGGCGGCCAAGCGCGCACGAGGGGAGAGGCTGGGCGCCACACCCGCGCTACCACAGGACGTAACCCGGCGAATCATCAAAGAGCGACGCAAGGGGCGGACATTCCAAGCAATAGCCGATGGGCTGATGGCCGATAGCATCCCCACCGCCCGAGGAAATTCGCGTTGGTACCCAGCCACGATCGACGCCGTACTGAAGAGTGACAACGCTGCGCTCCTGCGAGCTGCCGAACCGGCCAGTTCTTGATCTTCGATGGCGTTACCTCACATACCGACCCAACGTCGACTCCCGATCAAACTGAGCTTCGGCGCTCCTTGTAGGGAGCCCGCCGAAAATTGCGTGTGCTGTCGGAGTCCCGGGGCCCCATATGGCCCAAGATGATTTCGCCCTTCTTGGATACGGCGAAAATGCGCTCACTTCTAGAAGAACTCGAGATCGTTGCAATAACTGATGCAGATGTCCCACTCGGGAAGCTTCTCGACTTCTCAGGGGCATCATGCTGCAGGCCTAAGAGACCACGTGATGAGCTCAGGACCCGGCCTGGATCGCGGCGACTCGTGCGTCGGCTGCAGGACCACACAATGGCTGCAAATCGAAGCCAGTAGCGAGGAGATCGGCGATTCGCGCCTTGAGGTCACCGGAGGTCATATGTGCCTCGAGGTTCTTCCCGGGGCACGAAGTTCCGGAGGCGACTTCCTGGTGGCTCGCCAGCGTGTCTGGGCTGATACCGAAAAACTGAACTGCCCAAGCGAACACGAGTGCGGTACCGCGGAGTTGAGCCTCGCTGACGGCTTCTTCGTCAAAGTTGCCCTCAGCCAGGACTAGATAGTGACCGGTGGTGTCGTAGTCGGTGGCGGTGTCTCCGGCGATGTTGTAGTCGCGGAGTTGATAGATGTTGCCGTCGCGGTCCACGGCGGCGTGGTAGGCGATGTCGACCCAGCCCTTCTCATCCTGGTGGTACCGCTGGTGTTGCTGTAGCCGGGCGATGATCCCGCGGTTGTCGGGCAGTGCGACAGCTGAATGGTGAAGGGTCATCCGGGTCACCGTTTGCGGCCGACCGCCGGGCAGTGCTGGTCGTGCTCCCCAGGCGGCCCGGCACAACATCTCTCCAGAGACCATCGGGGCCGATGGCTGCACAGTTGTCTGCGGTGTCGCGACCGCAGTCGGCGCAGGGGGTACAACGGTTAAGGTTTCAGGAGTTGGGCTTTGAGTAGCCGCAGGACCCTCCGGCTTGAATGTCGAGCAAGCGGCGACCAAGGACGCCAGTCCGGCTCCGCCCGCGACTGCCAGGATCTGCCGCCGGCTGACCAGATTTTGGCCACTATCGAAGCCGTCGTTCGAGTGCCCCACGGGCTTCACCATAGAACTTCTTCATTCCTGTCCGCGGCCGGTTGTACGATCCGGTCATGTCGCTGGGGGTTGGCGAGCAGTTCGCTGGTTACACGATCGTGCGGTCGCTGGGTTCGGGCGGGATGGGCGAGGTCTATCTGGCCCAGCATCCTCGGCTGCCGCGGTATGACGCGCTGAAGGTGCTACGAGCGGACATTTCCACTGACCCGGGCTTCCGCGAGCGCTTTCTGCGGGAGGCTGAGCTCACCGCCAAGCTGTGGAACCCACATATTGTGGGTGTACATGACTGCGGCGAGGACGACGGTCGCCTTTGGATCGCGATGGACTATGTCGACGGCGAAGACGCTAGCAGGCTGCTTGCGCGCCGCTACCCAGCCGGCATGCCGGTCACCCTTGTCGTATCCATTGTCACCGCCATTGGTGATGCCCTCGACTATGCCCACAAGCAGGGTCTTCTCCACCGAGATGTGAAACCGGCCAATATTATGCTCTCCAGATCGGGCAGCAATTCCGAGCAGCGGATTATGCTGACCGACTTCGGTATCGCCCGCGCGCGTGATGAGGCAAGTCGCTTAACCGCGGCCAACACGACGTTGGGGACCCTCGCCTACTGCGCCCCCGAGCAATTAATGGGCCAGGACATCGACGGCCGCGCTGACCAATATGCGCTTGCCTCAACGGCCTATCACCTACTCACTGGTGCCACACCATTTCCCGACTCAACTCCAGCTACAGCTATCAGTGGCCACCTGAATAGTCCGCCTCCATCCGTTGCAGCAGTACGTCCGGAACTCGCCGCGCTGGACATGGTGTTAAGCAGGGCGATGGCGAAGGATCCCAATGCACGCTTCGCATCGTGTGGCGACTTCGCGCGGGCACTCGCAAATCCAGAATTTTCGGACGCATCTGCACGGGCGGCAAGTGCGCCAACAACTGCCGCGCCAATCTCAGACGACCCGCCGCGCGCAGGCGGGGGAGCATGGACTACCCGAGTCGAGGAGGCCTCGACCAAGAGGAGGGGGCCTGGCGGCCTGGCCTTGCTCGCAGCCGGAGCGATCGTAGTCATGGTAGCTGCGGTCATTGCTTTCCTCGCGGCCCGCTTGGCCACCCAGACCTCACCGTCTCCGACGGCTGCGCCGCCACCGTCCATCCCAACAACTCCCCCCACGGTGACGGTGATGGCACCTCCGAGCGTTCCTGGAACGGTGACGGTCACTGCCCATCCGTCATCTAGCGTGCCCCGAGCGCCTAGCGGCGACCTCGGGCTATCAGTACCGATTACCCGGCCAGCCTGCGACGGAATGGGGATCGTGGTGCTCGGTTCGGTAACAACGCCCGGACAGTACGCGTCCGCAGTCCAGCGATATCTGACTGCTTATCCAGGCGCCCACTACTTGAGAACGGACATGGCCTGCCCTTCCTTGCGGCAGAGGAGCGATGACGGCAATCCGATCTATGCAGTCTTCTACCCTGCTGGCTACACCCAAAGTGAACTATGCGCAGCAGTGCGGAGGGTTGGAGGTCAGGCATACGGCAGGTGGCTCGACACCACGACATCGCCGGACGATCAGATCACCTGCTGACATCAGGATCAACTCGTCGACTGCGGTGGAAAGGGGCCGGCCATGACGTTGCGGGAAGGAGACACGTTCGCTGGCTATACGGTTGTGCGTCCCATCGGCGCTGGCGGGATGGGCGAGGTCTATCTGGCTGACCATCCGCGTCTGCCCAAACGTGTTGCACTGAAGTTGTTGGGTGGCGCAATCTCGACTGACGCGGCCTTTCGTGAGCGCTTCCTACGTGAAGCCGATCTCGCTGCGCGGCTGTGGCATCCGCACATCGTCAGTGTGCAGGACCGCGGCGAGGACGACGGTCGCCTTTGGATCGCGATGGACTATGTCGACGGCTGCGACGCCGCTCAACTTTTGAAAAACAAGTACACGGCTGGAATGCCGCAGGAGCTCGTAATACCGATCGTCAGGGCGGTTGCGTCCGCCCTGGACCACGCCCACGGCCACGGCTTGCTGCACCGCGATGTCAAACCCGCGAACATTATGATCTCCCACCTCGACGACCCCGAACAACGCCGAATCCTGTTGACGGACTTTGGCATTGCACGTGAAAGCGACGATGTCAGTGGATTGACTCAAACCAACATGACATTGGGTACCGTCGCCTACGCGGCGCCAGAGCAACTGATCGGCGGTGACATCGATAGCCGGGCCGATCAATACGCCCTCGCCGCGACCGCCTACCACCTTCTGACGGGGCTGCCAGTTTTCCCTAATACAAATCCCGCTGCCATCATCGGCCAACACTTGAATAGCGTGCCGCCACGATTTGCCGATACTCGGCCGGAATTGGCCCGCTTGGATCCCGCATTCGCGGTGGCACTTGCCAAGAATCCGGCTGATCGCTTCTCGCGGTGCAGCGACTTCGCCCAGGCACTGGGCGAGCTATCTGCTGGCAAAGGCACCGCGCCGGCAGCATTCGCGCTGACCGCCGAAGCACCTGTCGCGCCCCGCCCCGATGCTGTTGTCGACGAGATGACGCCACTGTCGGCACCAGATGCCCAAACGCGGCGTACCTCAGCCACAACCATTTTGGGTCTGGCCCTGCTTGTCGCATTGCTCATTGTGGCCGGGCTGCTCTTTATTCGGAGCCGCAACCCAGGACAGTTGTCCTCCCCGACGACCACTTTCGCGGCCCCGTCAAGTGCTTCCATTTCGCCGTCGACAGTGACGGTTTCCGTCTCGCCACCTCCGACTATCACACGAACCGTTACTCCGACTGCGGCGGTGACGCCTTCGTACAACGAACCGACACGACCAACTACGACAGGTTGGCCTGTCATGATCGTCGGCACTTGTGATGAAGGTGGCTCCTGCGGAGTTCAACAACGCGCCCAGCCGAATAACTCCGCACCCCGGCTTTATCCAGATGTCCTGAAAGACGGTGCTCAGGTTGTGATTGTCTGTGGGACCATAGGTGATCAACGGGAAAGCCAAGGTCACGGCTCTAGCGTGGTGTGGTACATGCTTGATAACGGTGCCTACATCAACTCGGTATTCACGACGCCACCTTCTGGGCAGGTTCCGTTGTGTTGAGGTTAGGTTGGGCAAGCTCTAGACCGCACTTCGCTGCTATAACCGTCTGCGCAATGCTCGCGCTTTCAACGGGTCAAGCCTGTAGTCGGCACGCGGTCCCACAGCCCTTGCAGTCGCAGACAATGAAACTCAGCACTTCAACCACAAGCCAATCCACTCCAGAGATTGTAACGACCACCGACTGGACAGTTATTGGGAAGTCATTGCGAGGCAAACCAATCCGCATGATGAAGCTTGGGAATGGACCCCGAACGGTCCTCTTCATTGGAGGCATCCACGGAGATGAAGCTGAGGGCGCTGTCGCCACCGCAGCACTCCCCGACGCATTTGGCGCTGCAGGTCTCGCCAGAACGGTAACCCTCTACATCATCGAAGATGCGAATCCCGATGGGCGCGAGGCGGCAACGCGAGACAACGCTAACGGGGTTGACATCAACCGCAACTTCCCGGCGAGGAACTTTGAGCCCGGAAATCCGGCCGGAGGGGGCAGTCCTGTCAATCAGCCCGAAACTCGTGCCGTGGTTGAGACGATCGACCGCATCGATCCGCATTTGGTGATGGTGGTCCATTCTTGGAATAACGAACAGTTCGTGAACTTCGACGGCCCCGCACAAGCTGCTGCCGAGCGATTCTCAGCGTTGAGCGGTCTACCGGTGAAAGCGTCCGGCGAGTTTGCCGCGACACCTGGATCTCTCGGATCGTACGCGGGACGGGATCGAGGTATCCCGGTCCTTACCATTGAACTGTTGAAAGGGTCCGACCCCCAAATGGACTGGCGCAAGATCCACGACGCCGTCATCGGAGCGATCAGCGGGGACTGAGCGTCACCGTGGCCGATCGACCGCATAGGTGCCTTGGTCATCTTGGAATACAACTGTGACGTGTCTTTGTTCTTGATTAACCGTAACGTCGCATGTGAAGCTATTCCCTTGTTGAACAATGGGATTGCTTCCTCCGTTACACGAAACGCTGCCAAGGGAGCTGAGACCATAACCATTGATCGGATCGACTAGAACTTGCGCGACACCTTGCTGAGCCTTTCCGATGTCGAGCACCTTGTTCGAAAGCTTATTGTGTCTGCCCGCCAGTGCGCCGATCGTTATCCCAGCCACGAGTGCCATCACGAGCACGACGCCAAAAGCTAGGGCGTATTGGTACCGCCGCGAGGGCTTGTGCGAAGTGACTGGAGGTGCCGATTGCCGGGTGCCAGCCGCTGGCTGCGGGAGCGTACTTCGTCGACGCCGAGGTGGCGGCTGTGGGCGGCCGGCGAGACGCGGCGTTGGGCCGCGGTTTCGGTGATCTTGGTTGATGGTCTGCCACCAAGGGACGTCCTGGCCACTTCGCACCTGTGGCTGAGGGTTTGGGCCTGCGATTCCGCTGTTCTGTGGTGTTCCGATCTGCCGTGTCGGGTCAGCCGCCGACGGGATGCCGAATTGCCGAGTCGGTCCAGCCGCTGGGGGGCGCCCGATCTCGCGGGTCCGATCGGGGTCGGGGGTATCTGTCATGGCCTAAGGGAACCTTTGGATGCAGCTCTGGATGTCTTCATTGGCAAGTCCCGTGCGGAAGGCCATGATTCGCGTAAAGCCGGAAGGCACGCGCTGACCCTCGGAATCACTAGCCACAATTCCGTTGGTTAGAAGACCGGACACCGCTTCGTCGAGGTCTCCGGCGCCGAGGACGAGCTCGTTGTTAGAGGCGGACGGATCCGCCATCTTGGCTTGAGCTACTCCGGTCAGGCATGCGGTGCGCATCGCGGCCATTTCGCCATCGATCGCGAGGCCGAGGTCCTTCTGGAGGGCAAGCATGTAGCGCGATGTGACAACGGAGATGGCAGAATTATCCCCCTGCAGAAGAACTTTCTGGCTCTCGGTCGCTGGCGTGCCGAGCTGTTCTAGAGCTGCAAGATCCACCTCGATGGTGTTGGAATTCGCGCAGTAGGTGGCTGGGCCATTCCCGCAGCCGCCTCCGAGTCGGAGCGACGGCGGGTGTGCGGGCCTGAAGACCCTGTTGAGGACATCGACTAACGAGGCAAGCGCCTCCTCTGTGATCGGCATATCGCTTTGAGGGCTGGCTGGGTCGAAAAGCGATGCGGGGATGTTGCCCCGGCGCTGTCGGATCTCGCGGCTGCCGATTTGTACGCAACGAGCTGCGCCTTGGTCGAACCCTTCCTGGAATGCCGACACCCGGTCCAGGGCGGTCCCATGCTGGTCGTCCGTTGGACTCAGTCCAAAGGGGTTAAATGACAACGGTCTGTCTCGCAAAGCGATCGCGCCGGCGAGTACCTTATCTAGAGCGTCGGTGGTGTTCATGAAGAACCGTGGCGAAGCTCCTTCAGCCACCCACCGAAGGTATACCCCCGCAAAGCAGTCGGCTTGCTGTTCACTAACCAACACCGGTGTGTCCTCGCTTGCTAATCCGCTTTCATGCTGAATCGCATGACCGTACTCGTGGGCGAGCACAGCGTTGATCGCAAGATTGCCGAAGTATTTCTCGGCGGTAGGAAGTAGGCCGACCCGATCCCAGGCGATGACGTCTGTTCGCGGGCAATATGCCGCATTGCCCGCTAGTTCGCTGGGATCGCCACCGCACACCGTCGGTTCTGCGGCAGCAGGGTCGATCGAAACCAGTCCCGAAACGGGCGAGAACGTCCCTGGAAGCGGCGGGTTGTAATTCTGCTTCCAGAAGCTCTCAATGTCGTCGACTGCAAGGAGTGCCAGCCGATCGATGGGTCTGTTGTCGGTGTTGCTAACGCGACCAGCCGCCGATGGAGCTTCGACACGCGGGCCGCTTGGACCGCCCGCGGCCGGCAATCCGGCCACGCGGTTGGGGTCGAATCGCATCGAGATCGCTCGGCCCTCCACGATCGTGGGAGGCTCGGCGGCGGCGCAGGCTCCCACAAAAGCCGCGCATATGAGTGCGGCGAGCAGTCGCATCCACCGGCAAAGCCCACCTTCGGGGCTTGCCACAGTGATGCGGTTCTTAGCCCTCACGATGGCAAATCCTAGAACATGCCGGCAAGCTGCGAGCCAGATGAGGAGCCCCAATTGCTGGCGCGACCAGCAAATCCACCGATTGGTCGAGCGTCGTGAAGGTGGTGATCGTTACGATTCGGAGGTGAGCCTGAGCCCCGGGGAGAGTTTCGCGGGTTTTCGCGTGATTAAGTCTCTTGGTGCCGGGGGGATGGGACACGTATACCTGGTGGAGCATCCTCGGTTGCCGCGACGTGAGGCACTGAAGGTGCTGTCGGCGGAGTTTACTGCCAACGACGAGTTTCGGCAGAGGTTCTTGCAGGAAGCAGAATTAGCCGCAGCCCTATGGCACCCAAATCTGGTCACCATCCATGACCGTGGCGAGGCTGATGAACGGCTCTGGATCTCGATGGACTACGTCGAGGGCTCTGATGCCGCGGAATTGCTCCGCGATCGATATCCACAGGGCATGCCCGCTGATCAGGTAGTCGCCATCGTCACCGCCATCGCTTCAGCGCTGGACTACGTTCATGCCAGTGGCATGATGCACCGTGACGTGAAGCCCGCGAACATCCTATGCTCTGAGCCCTCCGCCGGTGTCCGCCGAATTGCTCTGGCGGACTTTGGTATTGCCCGTCAGATGTACGCCACGGGCGGCATCACTGCGACAAACATGACCATTGGTACGGTCCTATACGCGGCCCCTGAACAACTCATGGGGAAACCCCTTGATGGTCGGGCCGATCAGTATGCGTTGGCGGCCAGCGCATTTCACTTCCTGACAGGTTCAACGCCTTTCGCGGATTCCAACCTCGCAGTTGTAATCGGCCAGCATCTCAACGCACCACCACCACGGCTAGGTGACATCCGCCCTGAACTGTCGAGGTTGGACAGGACATTTGCAAGGGCGATGTCCAAAGATCCCCAAGACCGCTTCCCTTCCTGTAGTGATTTCGCAAAAGCGCTCGCAAACGACCTCAACTCGGCGGTTGCACATGAAGGCGAAACGATGGCAGCGCCAGGAACTGACCACACTGCCTTCGCACCTGGGCCCCGCACAGGCGCAGGGCAACGTCCTCCTCGACTAAGCGAACCGGAACCTGCGACCGGACCGCTCAGGCGACCTCTTCTCAGTCCGGTCACCTTGATCCTGTCCGTTCTGGCGTTGGGAGTTGTCGCAGCGGGCGTCTTCGTGGGCTCTCGATTTGTAGACCAGTCTCGACAGCCGACTCAGGCCGCACCCTCCTTCAAACCGACTGCAGCCCCGTCGCCCCAGCCCCCGCTAACCGTGACGGTGTCGGCGTCTCCGAGCAATCAACTGCCGCCGCCGGCGAGCCAGCCTGTCACGCCTGCACCCATGGTTCTTGGTGACGCCGATTTGCATGGGTTCTTAGAGTATGGCGGGGGCGCACGCTGCAGTGGAAGCGACCGCGCCGCGGTCTTGATGCGCACGCCGCAGTCCGCGCTAGTGGTATGCCAGTCTCCAGGAGGTGCCGCTTATTACCGGGGTCTGCGGCTCAGCGACATGGCAACCATTGAACTAACGAATATTGGGGTGACTGATGCCGGCTCGACCGTCGTGGTGACCAACCCTGCCGACGGCACACGATATTCGATCAGCAATATGGGGCTGGAGATCGTGAAAGACGGCGAGGTGCTCGCAAGCGAACCAGCGATTGAATTCGCCACGCCCTAGAGCCGGGGGGTTCTGGAGAACGCTTACCTTCGCCCGTGGAAAAGGCCGGGGACCAGCGCCACCACCGACAAGGAGTCATCAGCGATGGAGGTCTTCCTGCAGCTACACGCCCCTTCGCGTAGTGACTTCACCTGTGGTCGGATGCCACTAGCATGCGAGGATGCCCCACGTGCTCCGCGGCGGCTGGACGCAACCGATAGCCCAGCTCGCTACCGGATTGCCTGTAGTCATGCTGTTAATCCTGCCTACGGTGGCCTGTTCGCGGATGACATCCGGTGAACCACTGATTGGTTCAAGTGGCCGGGAGCCACATGTCGAGTGGGTAACCGATCCCGAGTCGTCGGACTCTAGTCGCTTTGTCTCTGTGACGCTTCACGGGGACGGTACTTTCCAAATTGGAAAGGATTTTCCTCCAGGGCTTTACGAATCCGCTGGTTCCTTTTCGTCTTCTCCCTGCAGCTGGCAGGTCTTAACGATTGCTTCACAAGGCGCAGAAGTTGCAGTGCGAGCTGGTGGCGGCAGAGACCACCAGCGCGTGGCTATCGGACCGACGGACGCGCGGTTTGCGACAAGGTCTTGCCAGGATTGGCGCATGGTCGGCTAACTGATAGAAGCAACCGCCCTACGTCGTATCGGGGCTTGGTCACGTTGGTTGCCTCGGCATCGTGTTGAATGCGGTCACGCCCACTCGCCGCTACAGCGGATTGTTTCGGTCTTGCCCTAGATATCGCGTCCGCTCGGATGGTGGTCGCATCGGGTAATTTCCGGGCGGTTGTGGGGGTAAGTGGCCTTGCTGATTGCTGTAGAAACCACTTCGCTCTGGCACGTAGGCGGGTGACCCCAATTTGACAACCGACGCCGAGATCAGCAGAGCAACCACCGCAACCGCCGATTGCATGAAGGATGAGACCATGGCGAGAATAAGGCCTACGCCCGCTTCCATGTCATCAGTCAAACCGATCATCGCGAAGAGAAGCGAAGCGAATCCAGCCAAGGACAATCCGGCGACTATCGATTCATTGGTGGCCTGTCTTGGCATAAGCCCAAACCCTGCGATTAGGCCTGCAGCCAAAAGGAGCGCCAAAGCTGCTGCGCCAGCCTCGCCAGAGTTCTCGAAAAAGCTTACCGAAGTCTTGGTCGAGGTATCAACCGTGAGCGAGTACTTCGCATAGGGCGTGAATCCCAACAGAAAGCTCAGAATCCCTAGGACGGCAACAACGACCGCCAGCAGGAATCGGGTACCACGGGTGTTTCGCCGGGGAGGGAGGTTGGGATGGTTCATGTGCCTTCTCTGTCATCTGGACGTGCGGGAGTCGCCTGACGGCAGACCACAACTGCTTGTTTGCGCATGCCGCCCATCAGACCCCTCTAACGAAAAATATCGCGCGGTCATCGTCCGCGCATGCAATACGCCTGGATCGGCGGGGCTTGCCATTTGGGGTGAGACGGTGGGGAGAATCTGCGGCAACGAGCACCGCAGCTCTTCAGCGGCGGTAATACTGATTTCCAATAACCACTCACTCTGGGGGAATGTTGAGCTCGCGCATCGGGACGATGTTCGGCCGGTACAAGATCACCGGGCTGGTAGGCGAAGGCGGCATGGGAACGGTCTACCAGGCGTACGACACCGAGAAAGACCGAACGGTCGCCCTGAAAGTGCTCGCTGAGCAGTATTCGAACGACGATAGATTTCGAGAGCGGTTCAAGCGCGAGTCGCACGCTGCCGCTGTTCTTCAAGATCCCCATGTCATTCCCATCCACGACTGGGGCGAGATCGACGGCAACTTGTTCATCGACATGCGTCTTGTCGATGGCACTACGCTCCACGACCTTCTGAAGAAGGGCCCGCTCGAACCTGAGCGTGCTGTCCATATCATCGGCCAAGTCGCCGCTGCACTCGACGCTGCCCACGCTCAGGGTTTAGTACACCGCGACGTCAAGCCGCAGAACATCATTGTCACCCCCGCGGATTTCGCGTATCTACTCGACTTCGGCATCGCCGAAGCTAAGGGCGATTCCCGCCTTACGATGGCCGGCAACCAAATCGGGACTTTCCAGTACATGGCGCCCGAGCGCTTCAGCGATATCGAAGCGACACCGGCGGTGGACGTCTACTCATTGGCCTGCGTGCTCTATGAAGCGCTGACAGGCGCGGCGCCATTTCTTTCCCAGAGCCTGGAGTCTGTCATGGCCGCGCACATGACTGCGCCGCCTCCTCGGCCGAGCGCGGTGAACCGTGCAGTACCAGGAGCTCTCGACGATGTGGTTGCCCGCGGAATGGCAAAGGATCCTGACGATCGCTACGGCAGCGCTGGTGGCTTGGCCCGTGCCGCAGGTCGCGCACTTCGCGGTGAGAGTGGCTTCGCGTCAGGAGGTTTCGCTGCTCAATCAGGTCAAGGGGGATTCAGGTCGCCTCCAGGGAGCGGATATGGGTACTCAGACGACGGCCCGACGGAGTACGTGCATCCTTACGGCTATGTCGAGCCGCGCAGCAGGAGCAAGTGGCCGCTGCCCATAGGCATTGCTGTCGTGGCAGCACTATTGCTCGGGGGCATCGGTGTTGTTATCGGCCTGCTTGCGAGCGGCGGATCCGGTCAGTCATCGAGCGCATCCTCATCGAGCTATACGGTGCCGACCGTTCTGCCGAGCCAGGTGCCGCAAGGCCCAGCGTCCTTGCCGACAACCATCGCCATACCTCCGCTGATTCATGGGTCGGACAGCAGCAGCAGTCATCAGACCTGTGATCAGGGATTCTCGCTACCTAACGCATCAGGATGGGGGAGTCGCGCCGGGCGCGGTACTCAGGAGACATCGTGCTTCTTCGCAAACAGCGTCCTACAGTCGTACTGGGCCAGGTTTGGGAGCCCTAGTCGCGATGAACGCGTCGTATCGGCCCCCGGTGCTGTGAGCTGCTTCAGTGTTTCAGGAGCACAATGTGATTCGAATGGAAACTTCATAATGACCTGTGCCGCATACGGCTCTGATCCGTGGATCACATGTACGGGTGGAAGCAATGCCAGGGTGTACTTGTACTAACCGCACTGAGCCGCTGGAAGCATCGCTTCGTGATCTCGGAGCCATTCTGCGATCTTGGTCAAGTCCTGTTTCCCGTCCGCGAACGATCCAGACGCCGGCTGCGCAGCCAGGGCTACTGCGGTTGTTCCCCTTGGGCTGGTGAGGACGCCTATTTGACGGACTAGATAGCCGCCGGACGGATATGGGCCCCACCCGCCTTTGAATTTTGCTCCTAACACTTGGCCGATTCCCCATGTCTGATCGCTTTCGACTTCACCCATCAGGCCGAAGATCGGCGAGTATCGGTCGTCACAGACTGTGGCCGCGAGGAAATGAACTTGGTCGGTCAAGGACCAGTCTGTCTGGCCAAAGGCGGTGTATTCGGGCCGAACCTTCTGGTCCTGAACCAAAGTCGGATCACCGCTACCCCGCAAGATAGCTTCAACGGCTTGGGCAGCAGTCTTTGGATCCCCCAGCGCCTCCCACATACTCTCGGCGGCGGCATTATCTGACTGGGTGATGGCGGCCTTCATCTCGTTAGTTACGCCGGAGTAATCCGATTGGCGCAGAGCTGCCATTGCGAGCGGCACCTTCATCGTCGACCACGCTGGCCCACTAGACCATTCGCCGAGAAGGATCGGCTTCTGGTCGCGTCCGGCAGGACTGATCGCGACGCCAATAACGCCGTCGATTGTGGCTTGCAGTTCTTTAAAGTCGGCTTCCAATTGCGGCGGAGACGGTGCAGATGACGTTGCCTCTGGCACAGGCGTAATGGGTAAGGTCGACAGGATCGTTGAGGGCACTTGATTCGTCGTCGCCCGTTCAGAGCTACGAGCCAGATGGTGTCCGATGATCACACCACTGGCCACGATAATGAAGGAAGTGCTCACAGCAACCAACGCGGTAGACGCGCTTCTAAACCGGGTGGCCCGCTTAAGAGGGGTTCTCCGCGAGGGGCGGCGCTCTGCATCCGTCGGGTGCATACCGGTTAGTGGCACGGTCCTTCCTAGCCGCCGAGTCTCGCGGCCAATCGCGCGACGACGCGATCTGACACTCGTCTCGTCGTCGCGGGCTGTCAAGCGAGGAAGGGAAACGGTCTAGAACTGTTACCGGCTCGAAGCGACCATGTCACGTTGTTGCCGATGAAGCTAACGCTGCTGAGCTTTCGCAGTGAGATAATTGACAATCCCCTGGGTGAGGGCAGCCGCGTACTTCGCCCGTCCCTCAGCCGATTCCATCTGCGATGCATCGTCCGCATTCTTCATGTTGCCTAGTTCAACCAGTATTGTCGGATACTTCGCGAGGTTTAGACCAGCCAGATCGGCTCGTCCGTAAAGCCCTTCAGAACCAAGGTAGTTTGACTCGACGAAGCCCGATGAGACTAGGGAATCTCTCATCGTTGTTGCTAGCTCTACCGCTTGGTGAGCTTGGATATCGTTCAATGGCGGGCTTGAGTAGTTAACGTGAAAGCCCCGATCTCCTGGTGGCGCACCATCGGCGTGAACGCTTACGACGGCATCAGGCTGCATGGCGTTGGCTGCTGCAGCACGTTGGTCGATGCACGGTCCCAACGCGGTGTCGTTGTCCCGAGACATTTGGGTCCTCACACCGAGCTGGTCGAGCGAGCCCCTGACCAGTTGGACGACATCCCAGTTGAAGGTGTGCTCGGGGAAACCAGCGACGGTGGCGGTGCCAGTCGTTTCACAATCTTTGGTTCCGCCGCGTCCGTTCGGCACTTGCCGCGAGATTGAGTCGTCGTTAGCGCCATTGTGTCCGGGGTCCAGAAATACCGACATCCCCGTAATGCTTCCGTCGGCAGCCGAAGCCACTCCGCTTCCACCGCAATGGGCCGTGACAGCCCCCACAGCAATCAGCGCAAGAGCGGCCACGCGCATAAAAACGGTCTGCGGTGAGGCTCCCCGGACCTCGAGTCGGCGCGAGCTTCGATCATCCACCTTGGGAGGTTAGCAACAGAGAGTTAAGGATTGTGGCAATGCTGACCAGTCATAATTCGGCAGGTTCGAGCCCCGCATTTGTCCTGCTAAGCCGGCACAGACTGGGTGTTGCCATCGCATGGCGGTCCCCACAATCCGCGTTGTGCGTCTCTGGCTTCTTGTTCTGCGGCGGCGATCTCTGCGTAACGAGCCACGGGTTTGCCCTGGTATACGTATGACTTGGCTACGCCGGCGCGGGCAGCCTCGACCGAATAGTCCCAGCCGTCGGCCTTGTCGAGGTAGGCAAGTGTGCGGTTAACTGCACTTGGGGGTCCACCACTTGGGGCTGTGCAATCCCAGCTTG
>CAZHUU010000002.1:0-97273 GCA_964535335.1 uncultured Mycobacterium sp. | reverse complement strand
GTCGCGTCCACCAGCCGTTCGAACGCGCCGGCGAAACCGTCCACGATCGTCTCGTGGTCCGGCACCAGCGTTGTGTCACAGGCGATCCCGACGATCACCGTCCCGTTGTAGGACGAGATGGTGAAGCTCATCGGCTGATCACCGGACACCGGCGCCCAGCCGACGATTCCCTCGACCCGGCTGCCCGCCAGGTACACCGGTATCGGCGGGCCGGGCACGTTGGTCAGGGTGCCGAGGGTGCGGTTGGTGAACAGGTCCACCGACGCCTCGTAGAGCCCGCGGCTCAGCCCGGCGATGGCGCCCTGCAGCGTGAACGCGACGGCGGCCTCGTGGCCGTTCTTGATGCGGTTCATCCGCCGTTTGGCCGCGGCCAGCACGCGACGGGCGTCCGGCTCGTCGGTGGGCAGTTCCAGTTGCACCAGCGCGAACTCGTTGCCCAGCGTCTCCGGCAGGGTGAGGTCCAGCGGCTTGAGGTTCACCGGGACCATGAACGTCACCGACGCGCAGCGGGCGTCGTGCGCACCCAGGTAGTCGTGCAGCGCACCGGCGACGCTGGCCACCAGGACGTCGTTGACGGTGCAGTGGTTGGCCTTCGCGACCGCCTTGACCTTGGTCAGCGAGACCGGTTCGGACCAGGCGACACCCTTGGTGTCACCAGCGGTCCCGGTCCAGATGGTGGCGTCGTTGCGGGTGCCGATCAACAGCTTGCGGACGGTGTCGACGTCGCCGGGCGTGGCCGAGAAGACGTCGACGAGCGCGCCGCCGCCGGGCAGCGCCCCGCGCACCGTGGCCGCGACGTCCGAGCCGGTCGCCCACGCACCGGCGATGAGGGTGTGGCCGGCGCCGACCGGGTTGCGCAACGCCAGTTGGCCCAATTCGCCTGCGCGCGCCAGCATTCGGGGCACGCCGGCGACAGCGGCCCGCGCGGTGTCCGCCACCTCGGCGGCGCCCGCCCGCACGCGGCTGGCCAGCGGCAGCCCCGGGGCGTGCGGCTGCGCGGCGTGCTGGGTGACGCCGGGACCGAGGATCGCCCCGCCCTCGGGGGCGGCGTCGAACAGGCTCATGGCGAGCTGCACCATCCGCATCCCGTCGGCGATGGCGTGGTGGGTGCGCAGGATCATCGCGCTGCCCTTGCGGTAGCGCTTGACCCAGATGGCCTGCCATAGCGGCAGATCGCGGTCGAGCATCTCGGTACGATGGGCGGCCACCACGGCCTGCAGCGAACGCGGGTCGCTGGGTTTCTTGAGGTTGACGATCCGGACGTGATCGTCGAAGTTGAAGTCTGCGAACGGCTCCCAGCACCAGGCGCCGTCGTCGTCCTTGATCGCGCGGCTGCGGAACACCGGGTAGCGCTCGATCAACCGCTCCTCGACCACGGCGCGGACCTTGTCGAAGTCCAGCGGCTCGGCGGTCCAGACCACCGAGTCGACGACCATCAGGTTGTGCGGGCGGTCCATCTCCAGCCACAGCGCATCCTGCACACCGAGCCTGGTCAGCTCCGCCATCGCCCGCCCCCTCCTGTCTCCTGAGCTCAGTTGAATGGACGTTGAATGGATATTGTCGCCGAGTCGGTTCGGCGATGACCGGTGTTTGCCTCAGGCCGGGCCGGCGCCCATCGCGGCGGCGCTGGCCTGCGCGATGAGCTTGACGGCGTCGTTGCGGCTCATCGCGCCCATCACCTGGGACAGGGCCCGCATCTGGTCGCCGACCAGATGCGTCGGTCCGTTGGACAGATTCTCGAACGCCTCGGCGACCACGTCGCCGACCGGCACCGCATCCTTGGCGGGATGGTCCTCGGACGGGATCTGGCCGCGGCTGTGCTCGAGGCGACGCAGCGCCGGAGTGTCGGTCTTGCCGAGGATCAGGCCCAGCACGTCCACGCCGTGGTCGTGCAGTTCGGTCCACAGCGCTTCGGCGAACACCATGTCGAAGGCCTTCGAGGCCCCGTAGGCCACCATGTTGGGTCCGCCCGCGAATCCGGCGCCCGAGCCGAAGATCACGATGCCGCCGCGGCCGCGCCGCACCATCGGCCCGGCGTAGTGGTGGCACAACTGCACCGGCACCACGCAGTTGCGCTGGATCATCGACTCCGCGGCGCCGACCGGGCCGGCCAGAAACGGTTTGAAGTCGGGATCGGCGCCCGCGCAGTAGACCAGGAAGCCGACCTCGAGGTCGCCGGTGGCGTCGATGATGCGCGTCGATGCGCCGGGCTCAGTGAGATCGACTGCCAGCGTGCGGGTTTGCACACCGGTCCGCTCGGTGATGGCGGCGGCGACGTCGTCGAGCAGCTCCTGCCGGCGGGCCAGGAGCACCACATTGAGGCCCCGGTCGGCCAGCGCATCGGCGAACGCGGAGCCGACTCCGTCGGATGCCCCGGCCACCACCGCCCACGGCCCGTACTTGTCCGCGAATGTCATGCGTGCCGGTTTACCACCGGCGGCCGGCGGCCCAGCAGCCAGGCCTCGCCGTCGCCCTCCCCGGCGGCGACGATGGTCAGGTTCGCGAACGCCGCGCTCAGTTCGCCGGGCTCGGCCCGGAACGGCCCCGGGGCGGCGTCCACCGCGCTGAGCACGCTGATCGCCAGCAGCCCACCGGTCGCCAAGCGGTCCACAAGGTCGTGGTCCAGGCGGCGGTCGCGGAACTTGTGGCAGACGATGAGGTCGGCCGGCGGACCCGGCGGCAGGCCGTCGTCGAGATCGACGACCTCGAACCGGCAGCGCTGCTCGACGCCCGCGCGCGCGGCCAGGTCGCGGGCCACCCCGATGGCCACCGGGGAGACGTCGAGGCCGAGGACCGTCAGGCCTCGCCGCGCCAGCCACACCGCGGTGGCGCCCTGCCCGCAGGCCAGGTCGAGCGCGCTCCCCGCGGTCGGGAACTCCTCCGCATACGGGGCGAACACCGCAGGCGGACCGGTCACCTCGGGCGCCGACCGGTCGGCGTACCGCTCATCCCAGCGCTGCCGGTCGCGCTCGCTCACCCGCGCCACCCTACGGTTTCGGCCGCGAAACGGCCCCCGGGAACCCGGCCGTCACCGATGATCACCCGCGTGAAGAATCATCTGCTCCGGTTCGTGGCGGTGCTCGTCGCCATCGGCCTGCTCGGCACCGTCGATTCCGTGACCGCCCAGGCCTGCAGCCGGGTGACGTGGCTGGGACCGGACGGCAGGGTGATCACCGGGCGCAGCATGGACTGGCCGTACTCGTTCAACTCGCACCTGTACGCCATCCCGCAGGGGCTGACCCAGGACGGCGCCGGTGGGGTGAACTCGCTGACCTGGACGGGTAAGTACGGCGCCATCGAGGTCGCGGGCACCACCGACCCCAACGGCCCGATCGACGGTGTCTTCGACGGGATGAACGAGGCCGGCCTGGTGGCCAACCTGCTCTATCTGGGTGAGTCGGACTTCGGGCCGCCGCCCACCGACAACCGCCCGCGGCTGTCGTTCGCCGCCTGGGTGCAGTACGTGCTGACCATGTTCTCCTCGGTCAACGAGGTGGTCGATGCGTTCAGCAACCCGTCGATCTACATCGTGCCGATCAACTTCGGTCCCGGCCGCAAGGCCGCACCCACCGTGCACCTGTCGGTCAACGACGCCGGCGGCGACTCGGCCATCTTCGAGTATCTGAACGGCAAGGTGGTGGTGCACCACGGCCGCCAGTACCAGGTGATGACCAACAGCCCGACCTACGATCAACAACTGAAACTCAACGCGCAGTGGGAGAACCAGGACCGCAACAAGAATCTGCCCGGGTCGATCCAGTCCGCCGACCGGTTCGTCCGCGCCTCCTACTACCTGAGCAAGCTGCCGCCCACCACCGACGAACGCCAGGCCGTCGCCGGCGTTTTGAGTGTCATGCGCAACGTGTCGGTGCCGTGGGGGGTGGGCGATCCGCAGCACCCGAACCTCTCACCGACCTACTGGCGCTCGGTGGCCGACTCGACCTCGAAGGTGTACTACTTCGAGTCCACACTGAGCCCCAACATCGTGTGGGTGAACCTCAACCAGCTGAACCTGGGGCCGGGATCGGGCGTTCGCGCGGTCTCGGTGGAGGGCGACTACTCGCTGATCGGGAACATCACCGCCAATCTGGCTCCGGCACAACCGATTGCGTTCCTGGCGCCCTCCTAGGGCATGCGTTCAGCGGTGCTCGAAGTGCTGGTAGTCGATCGGGTCGCGCCAGCCGCCGCCCCACGTCCAGCCACGGTCGGTGAAGGCGCGGACGGCCGGGTCGCCGGCGTGCAGGATGCCGGGGTCGGGACGGGTGCGATCGAGGTACTTCGCCGCGGTCTTCGGCTGGAGGTCGCCAGACTTGGTGATGTAGGGATTGATCAACGGGTTGAGGTCGATGGCGCGGCCGTACGCGTGCAGTGACCAACTGGTGCCCGACGGCATCGGCCGGCAGTTGAAGGCCGAGGTGTTGTTGTCCCGCATCGACAGCTCGTCCTCGGCCCCCGGGTAGTGGTCGACGGTCTGCATCTTCGCGATCGGGTAGCGCTGCCGCTCGAGGTCGCCGAAGATCGCGATCACGTCGGTCACCAGCGCCTCGTTGACCCACAGCGAACCGCGGTGGATCTGGTTGTCGAAGCCGACGTAGTCGAGTTCGATGCGGCGCAGCCGTTCGGGCCCGACCGGGCAGTCGGGATGCCAGGTCGCGCCGAGTTCGGCTGCGGTGACCGGATGCACGACGGGGCCGCGGGGCGCGGGGCCGGCCGGAATCGCTGGTGTCGCCGCGCTGGAACTCGTCGCGGCCGGCGGCGCCGACGGGGCTGCGCAGGATGCGGTCAGGACCGTCGCGGCGGCCAGGATCAAGCCCGATCGCAACGACATGGCCGGAGCCTACGCGGGCGTGCGTCGACCGACCGGGTTCCCAGGCGGTAGTGGTTGTGCCCGGCTACGAGCGACTATCCGGGGTGCCGCGCTCCGATAGTCGCTCGAAGGCGGGCAAAAGGTGGGTCTCCCCGGACAGGTCGGCCATCCGCCGCCCTACTGCCCGGGCCCCTTCGGCCACTTGGCCATGCAGCCGAGATCGATCGGGATGCTGGTGCCGGTCATGTGTTTCGACGCGTCCGAGGCCAGGAACAGCACCAACTCGGCGACGTCCTCGGGTTCCAGCCACGGTGACGGCAGCGCGTGGTAGGCCTCCGACGCCAGCCGGAAGTCGTCGTTGCTGACCTCACCCTCGATATCCGGGCGGAAGACCTGATAGATGCCCGGGGCGTTCATCAGGTGGGTGTTGCAGTTGGTCGGATGCACGATGTTGACCCGCACCCCGGTGGGCGCCAGGTGCAGCGCCATCTCCTGGGTGTAGGTGACCAGGGTCTGTTTGGAGAAGCTGTAGCCCGCCCCCCCGGGCCCCATGATCATCCGCGGGTCCGCCGACGAGGTGGTGTTCGGAATCAGCGCCGCCGTCGACCCGGTGATCACGATGGATCCGCCGGTCGCCGCCGGGATCAGGTGCGGTACGGCCACCGCGACGGTGTTCATCACCCCGATCAGGTCGACGTCCACGGCGTCCTGAAAGTCCATCGGCTCCGGTTCACCCATCGCCATCGGCAGGATCCCGGCGTTGGCCAGCACGGTGGTCAGCCGACCCAACTCGGCGATCCCCTGGTTCAGGGCCTGACGCAGTTCCTCCCGGTCGCGCACATCGGCCTTGACCGCCACACAGCGCCGGCCCGCCTGCTCGACCAGCGTCTTGGTGTCCATCAGGTCGTCCCAGCTGGCCATCGGGTACGGGTTGGATTTGATGTCCTCGCAGATGTCGACGGCGATGATGTCCGCCCCCTCGCCGGCCTGAAGCACCGCGTGCGCCCGGCCCTGCCCGCGGCCGGCACCGGTGATGAAGGAGACCTTGCCCGCCATCCGTCCTGCCATCTGTCCTCCTCTGCGGCTGCCCGGACGCTAACACAAAATAGTTGACTAGGTCGACGGTCTGCGCTTAGCTGATCCAAGCACCCACACCGGGTGGCGGTTCGCGCTGGAGGGGCCCTCGTGACTGACACCAGGAAGACGAGCCACCACTACGACTTCGACCGGCACAGCCCGGACTATCGGTTCAACCACGAGCGGATCACCGCCGATCTCCAGGAGGAATGTCCGATCGCCTGGTCGGACACCTACGAGGGGCACTGGGTGGCCGCCAGCAGCCATGCCGTGTTCGAGCTCGCCCGCTGCCCGCACATCTCCAACGATCACGATGTCAAAAGCGAGCGGCGCGGGTATCAGGGCATCACCATTCCGCACCGCGACGTCCCGATCCGCGGCGGGATGCTCGAGATGGATGCCCCCGAACACCGTTGGTACCGAACTGCTTTGAACCCATACCTGTCCCCGGCAGCCGTAAAGCGGTGGGAGCCGTTCATCCATGAGGTGGTACGGGCCAGCATCGACGAGAAGATCGAGGACGGTCGCATCGACTTCGTCGACGACCTTGCCAATGTCGTACCGGCGGTCCTGACCCTGGCGATGCTCGGCATCCCCCTGAAGAAATGGGCCCTATACAGCGAGCCCATGCACGCCTCGATCTACACCCCGGAGAGCTCCCCGGAGATGCCCGCGGTCATGGAAACCTACTTCGCGATGGGTATGGACCTGATGAACCAGGTCAACGAGATCCGGGTCAGCCCGCGTCCGGGTCTGGTCAACGCCCTACTGGAGATGCGCATCGACGGTGCGCCCCCGCCGGAAGACGAACTGCTGGGCATGCTGAACCTGCTCATCGGCGGCGGCTTCGACACCACGACCGCGCTCACCGCGCATGCCCTGGAATGGCTGGGCCAGAACCCCGCCGAACGCGAGCGCCTCAGCCGTGAGCGCGCCACGCTGCTGGACTCCGCGACCGAGGAGTTCCTGCGGTTCTACACACCGGCGCCCGGCGACGGCCGGACCTTCTCGGCCGACGTCGAACTCGACGGCGTCCGGTTCAAGGAGGGCGAGCGGCTGTACATCTCCTGGTCGATGGCCAACCGTGACCCGTCGGTCTTTCCCGATCCGAATAGGATCATCCTCGATCGTAAGGCGAACCGGCACTTCAGCTTCGGCTTGGGCGCCCACCGATGCATCGGATCGAACGTCGGACGCATGGTCTTCAAGGCGATGCTCACCGCGGTGCTCGACCGCATGCCCGATTACCTGTGCGATCCGGCGGGCACGGTGCACTACGAGACCATCGGCGTCATCCAGGGCATGCGTCACCTGCCGGCGACCTTCGTGCCGGGTCCCCGGCTGGGCCCTGGGCTGGACGAGACCCTGGACAAGCTCCAGAAGATCTGCGACGAGCAGGGACTGGCCCGGCCCATCACCGAACTGCGCGACGCCGCCCAGATCGACTGAGCCCATGACCGACAACGCCGGCTGGCCGCTCCCGCCGCGCCGCAGCCCGCAGAAGGTGTCCCACCTGCTGGCCGCCGACCTGCGTCGGCAGATCCTCAACGGTGAACTGGTGGCCGACCAACAGCTGCCATCCGAGCCGGAACTGATTGCCCGGCTAAAGATCTCGCGCGACACCCTACGGGAGGCGTTGCGGATCCTGGAGTCCCAGCAACTGCTCGAGGTCAAACGCGGCCGCGGCGGCGGCGCGGTGGTGCGCAGGCCGGGCCTGCAGGCGGTGGGCCGCTACGTCGCGCTGCTGCTCCAGCTTCGCCGCACCACGCTTGCCCACCTCGAGGAGGCCCGCTCGGTCATCGAGCCGTCCGCCGCACAGCAGGTGGCGCTGCTCGACGGCACCGGCCACCTCGACGAACTGCAACGGCTCTACGACACCGAGCGCGCCAGTGGCGACGCGCTGGCCTTCGTCACCGCGATGTCGGCGTTCGACCAGGCTGTCACCGAACTGTCCGGCAACCGGACCCTCGCGGTGATCGCCGGGGTGTTCCGCGATATCTATGCGGGCCAGATCTATGCCGCCGTGAAAGGCAACGACGCGCCGCTGGCCCAGCGCATCGCGTGGCGGGTGATCGCCAGCCACAGCGCGTTCCTGGACGCGGTGCGCCGTCGCGACGCAGCGCTGGCGCAGGAGGCCTGGACCGACTACCTCTACACCACCAGCCGAATGCTGGTCAGCCGCAATGTCAGCCGCCAACCCATCGACATGACCCCGCTGTGGCGGGCGCAGGCGGGGCAGCCGCGGCGCGCGCTGTCGGTAGCCACCGAGATCCGGGCCCGCATCGCCGAGGGCCGGCTGAAGGAGGGCGATCGGCTCCCACCGCTGGCCGAACTCGGTGAGGAGTTCGACATCTCGCGGCCCACGCTGCGGGAAGCGCTGCGCATTCTCGAGATCGAATTCCTGCTCGACCTGCGCAGCGGCGACCGGGGCGGCGCCACCATCCGGACCCCGTCCACCCGGGTGGCCGCCCAGCAGGCCGGCATCGTGCTGGAGGCCCGCCGTACCACCGTGCTCGACTTCCACCGGGCCCTGAGCGTCATCGAGCCCGACATCATGGGCCTGGTCGCCACCCGCATCAACGCCAAACAGCTCACCGCGCTGCGCGGCTTCAACGCGGAACTGGCCGCATGCACCGACGACACCGCCCGCTTCGTCAGCACCTGGCGCGACGCCGAGAAGAGCGCGTTCGCGGCGGTCAGGAACCCGGCACTGACGGTGATCGCCGAGATCCTGCACTGGGTTCGGGTGGAGATCGAACCGACGGTGACCGCCGACGCCAAGGGGCTGCCGACCGTCACCACGTCCAATCGCCGCGCGCAGTCACTGTTCTCGGACTTCGTCGACGCCGCCGCGGACCACGACGCGGAACGTGCGGTCACGCTGTGGCACAACACCTTCACGGCCACCGCGCCCTGGCTGGAGCAGTTCGAGATCGGCCAACGCCTGATTCTCGACGTCATGAATTAGAGGAGAACCCATGAACATCGACGACATGATCCTGGTGAGCGTCGACGACCACGTCATCGAGCCGGCGCACCTGTTCGAGGGCCGGGTGCCCAAGAAGTACGAGGACAGGACGCCGCGGTTCGTCCGTCGCGACGACGGCACCATGGCCTGGCGCTACAACGGCCAGGAGATCCTCAACACCGCGCTCAACGCGGTCGCCGGGCGCCCGCGCGAGGAGTTCGGCCGCGAACCCACCTGCATCGAGGAGATCCGCACCGGCTGTTACGACATCGGTGACCGGATCCGCGACATGAACGCCAACGGGGTGCTGGGCTCGCTGTGCTTCCCGTCGTTCCCGCGGTTCTGTGGTCAGCTGTTCATGGACACCGGCGATCGCGACGAGGCCGCGGCGATGGTGCGGGCCTACAACGACTGGCACATCGAGGAATGGGCCGGAACCCATCCGGGACGCATCATTCCCCTTGCGATCCCGATGATGTGGGATCCCGAGGCGACGGCGGCCGAAGTGCGCCGACTCGCCGCGCTCGGCTGTCATGCGGTGTCGTTCTCCTCGAGCCCTTACGACCTGGGTCTGCCCAGCCTGTACTCGGAGCACTGGGACCCGTTCTGGAAGGCGTGCGCCGACAAGGGCACCGTGGTGTGCATGCACCTGGGATCCAACTCGCTGCCGCCGATCACCTCGCCGGACGCCCCGATTGAGCTGGTGTACACGTTGTCGCCGGTAAGTCTGTTCGCCAGTGCGGCAGATCTGTTGTGGAGCCCGATCTTCCGCAAGTTCCCGACACTGAAGGTCGCACTGTCCGAAGGCGGAATCGGCTGGCTGCCCTACTTCCTGGAACGCGTGGACTACATCTACAGCCACACCAAGTATTGGAGCGGCATGGATCTCGGCGGCCGGCTGCCCTCGGAGATCTTCTCCGAGCACGTCATCCTGTGCTTCATCGACGACGCGGTGGGCATCGAGAACCGCCATCACCTCAACATCGACAACATCACCTGGGAGTGCGACTACCCGCATTCGGACAGCACTTGGCCGCAGGCGCCCGAGGTGCTGATGAAGTCGATGACGGGTGTGCCCGACGCCGAGATCGACAAGATCACCCATCGCAACGCCATGCGGGACTTCCAGTACGACCCGTTCGTACACATCCCCCGCGAGCAGGCCACCGTGGGCGCTTTGCGCGCGCAGGCCGTCGGCTGGGACATCAGCATCAAATCGGTCAAGCACCTGCGCCCGGCGCAAGCGTGAAGCTGCGCGACAAGGTCGTCGTCGTCACCGGTTCCGGTGGCGGCATCGGGGCGGCGTTCGCCCGCCGGTTCACCGCCGAGGGCGCCAAGGTGGTCGTCACCGATATCGATTCGGCTGCTGTGCAACGGGTTTCCCGGGAGGTCGGCACCGTCGGCCTCGCCGGTGACATCACCGACGCGGCCACGATTCGTGCGGTGGCAGAACTAGCCCGGAGCACCTACGGCGAGATCGACATCTGGTTCAGCAATGCCGGTTACGCCGGGCCGCGTCAGCCGGGTGAGCTTCAGGACGACCACATCTGGGACCTCAGCTGGCAGTTGCACGTGATGGCACACGTTCGCGCCGCGCGCGAGGTGTTGCCGTCGATGCTCGACCGGGGCGGCGGCTACCTGATCCAGACCGCGTCGGTCGTCGCGCTGGCCACCCAGCCGGACAAAGCCGCCTACAGCGTCACCAAGCATGCCGCACTCGCGTTGGCCGAGTGGCTGGCCACCACGTACGGCCCGAAGGGCATCAAGGTGTCGTGCTTCTGCCCGGGCCCGATGCTGACCCCGATGCTGTTGTCCAACGACTTTCCACCGGATCATCCGGTCCTGAAGACGGCGGCGACGACGGACGAGGTCGCCGCGCGACTGGTGCAGGCGATCGACGACGAGCGATTCCTGATCGTCGACTCCCCGCTGGGACTGGAGTCGCTGATGGCCAAGGCGACCGATTACGAGAAGTGGATCGCGGGCAACTAGCCCGACCCGCCCAGAAGATAGAGGAGAACCAACTCACCATGGCTGACAAGTTCGTTCAGGTCGTCTTCTCCAACCCCGTTGCGGGCAAGGAGGACGAGTTCAACCAGTGGTACGACACCGTCCACATCCCCGAGTTGCTCACCGTGCCCGGCATGCTCTCGGCCACCCGCTACGCACTGCACGAGGCGGCCATCTACCACGTGCAGGGCGGGGTGGTCCCCGACCACACCTACATGTGCATCTACGAGATCGAGGGTGACGTCGACGCGATCATGGGCAAGATCCGCCAAGCCGTCGCCGACGGGCGAATCCACATGAGCGACAGCCTCGACCTGCCGAGTTCGCGGTTGTCGTTCTGGACCCGCGGGAAGTCGTTCCCGGCGTGACACCGTTCTCCCGGCGCGTCGAGGTGGTCAGGGACTTCCTCGACAGCATCGGCAAGCTGGACTTCGACCGGGCCGCAACGCATCTCACGGACAACGCCGTGATGGCGCTGCCGTTTATCGACGGGCTGCCGCCCACGGAGGGCCGGGACGCGATCGTCGGACAACTCAGCGCCTCGGTGCCGCAGTTGTTCGAGCGGATGACCTTCTGCTACGACACCTTCTACGAGGTGCGCGACTGCGACACCGTGATCGCCGAATACCGCAGCGAGTGCCCGCGGAGGAACGGCGCCGGGGTGTACCGCAACACCTACATCGCCGTGTTCGGGTTCGACGACGAGCAGATCGTGCTCTACCGGGAGTACCTCAACCCGACGCGGATGACGGAACTGACTTAGGCCGGGGCCGCAACGCGCCCCACAGCCCGACGCCGACACCCACCACCGCGCCGCCGAGGCCGATGATCCGCTGGCCCCGGGTCAGCTCCGAGTGCACACTGGCGCTGCCGAGCAGGTCGGCCGCGTCGGCCCCGCCCGAGGCCAGGAACCAGCCGCGGGTGTCCGTACCGCGCAGCCCCGCCGACAGCAACAGTCCACCGATCAGCGCGTCGCGGTATCCCATCGAACGCAGCAGCAGCCGGGCCGACGGTCCCGGATCGTTCGGTTCGCCCCACAGCCGGTTCGCGCGCAGTGGGTCCACCAGGAACGAGACGCCGGACGCCAGCCGGATACCGCCGGCGACCAGCGCTGCGCGGTCGACGGCCACGGCTAGAGCGTCGCGGTCAGCGGGCCGAGGATCTGGCAGGGCGGCGAGGCCGGCTGCAACGCCCAAGCCGCACAGCCGCGGCCGGTCGCCACATAGGTGACACCGGGGTGGAAGGGCACCGACACCGTCGCCGGGTCGGCGCCGCGGCCCTGGGCGCACTGGATCGCGGAGTTCGGCTCGAGCGGCTGGATGCAGGCCACCGCGGAGTAGGGACCGGCGGCGGCGCCGCAGCCGGCGATCACCGCCGTGGCGGTGACCGCGGTGCCGTTGACCTCGGGCGGCGACAGCGTGTAGGTGCACGGCGCCTCGGGCCCGGCGTGGGCGGCTCCACCGCCGGCCGCACCGCCCAGCCCGACCAATGCCATCGCCACCACGGGAGCCAGCCGCCTCATGGCCGAATCGTAGAACACGGCGAGGGGCCGGAACATGGCTTTAGACTCAGCCACATGGCCGTTACCGCTGCAATTACCGCACGCCTTCTGGCGACGGGTGCGGCGGCCGCCTGTACCGCGGCCATCGGTCTTGCGCAGCCGGCGCACGCCGACTCGGTGGGCTATCTGGTCAATGTCACGGTGCGGCCGGGCTACAACTTCGCCAATGCCGACGCGGTCCTGTCCTACGGCTACGGGTTGTGCGATCAGATCGGCTCCGGCGTGCGCTACGGCCAGCTGGTGAACACCATCAAGTCGGACTTCGCCACCGACGACGAGTTCCAGGCCTCGTATCTGATCAGCCAGGCAGCCCAGGAACTGTGCCCCACCCAGATCTGGCAGCTGCGGCAGTCCGCAGCCAGCTACGCCCCGTCTGCACTGTAGGGAAAGCTGTTGCGACGCAGGCTGATTGGGCCCGCCGGTCTCGGTGTTGCAGCGGTGGTGCTGGTCGTGGCCCCGACGGCACACGCCGACAACTCACGGCTCAACAACGGCGTGGTCGCCAACGTCTACACCGTTCAGCACCAGGCCGGCTGCAGCACCGACATCAAGAAGAACCCGGCCCTGACCCTGGCCGCCCAGTGGCACGCCCAAGACGTGCTCAACAACCGGGCACTCGACGGCGATATCGGTTCGGACGGATCGATGCCGCAGGACCGCGCCGCCGCAGCGGGATTCCGGGGCAGGGTCGCCGAGACCGTCGCTGTCAACGCCGCCCTGGCAATCAACAACCTGGACGTGATCAACCAGTGGTACGACGACCCGGTCGCCTTCGGGATCATGTCGGACTGCGCCAACACCGCCATCGGGGTGTGGTCGGAGAACAGCCTGGACCGCTCGGTGGTCGTGGCGGTGTTCGGCCGACCGGCCTGAGGCCGCATTTCGTTTTGCTGGAAACGGCTTCGCGCGGCGCACCGGTAGTGATAATCCAGCTGTGCACACACGCGACCAGCGCCCGCCCGGCGCGGACTGTTCGGCGCAGTACCCGCTGACTCGGGCCCGCGGGCACGGCCATCCCGCGAGCTCCGGCCGGCACCAGGACGGCGGCGACCGTCGGACGGCGTCGCGTTCCCGAGAAGTTTGCCCGCTGCTCTTTCGGGGTACAAAAACCCTCCATTTGGGCAGCAGCCCCCTATGAGTACTGCCTATAGCGTTTCAGCCATGTTGCCGGCGGACGCGATACGACGTGGGTTCACGGCCGCTTCATGTTTGGTCACCGAGCGGAAAACCCGAGGTCACCTTCGTTGACCGCGTCGAGTTTCGCCACCAAGCCGGTACGCGCGTTCGGCGGCTTCATCGGGATGTCGTTGGACACCTTGGTGCTGATCTTCCGCCCGCCGTTCGCCTGGCAGGAATACCTACTGCAGACCTGGTTCGTCGCACGCGTTTCGGTGTTGCCGGCCCTGATGCTCACGCTCCCGTACTCGGTGCTGCTGGTCTTCACCTTCAACATCCTGCTCGGTGAGTTCGGCGCGGCCGACTTCTCCGGAACCGGAGCGGCGATCGGAACCGTGAACCAGATCGGCCCCATCGTCACCGTGCTGGTGGTCTCCGGCGCGGGCGCCACCGCCATGTGCGCCGACCTCGGCGCCCGAACCATCCGCGAAGAGCTCGACGCGTTGCGGGTGATGGGCATCAACCCGATCCAGGCGTTGGTCGTGCCCCGAGTCCTCGCGGCGACGACGGTGGCCCTGGCCCTCTCGGCGACCGTGATCCTCACCGGGCTGGCGGGCGCCTACATCTTCTGCGTCTACATCCAGCACGTCTCGCCCGGTGCGTTCGCCGCCGGTATGACGCTTCTGACCGGGCTGGGTGATGTCGTCGTCTCGCTGACGAAGGCGACGCTGTTCGGCCTGGCCGCCGGCCTGATCGCCTGCTACAAGGGCATTTCGGTCGGTGGCGGCCCCGCCGGTGTGGGCAACGCCGTCAATGAGACCGTCGTCTTCACCTTCATGGTGTTGTTCGCCATCAACGTGATCGTGACCGCGGTCGGGATCCAGTTCACGGTGTGATGGGGGCCAACCGATGACCGGAGTGACCCCCGCCAGAGCGCACCCCCGGCTGGCCGGCGCCCTGCAGGATGCCATCGCAGGCTGGGACCGCATCGGTTTCCAGACCCGCTTCTACGTCAAGACCCTGGCCGCGATCCCGGAGGCGGCCACCCGCTACCGCAAGGAACTTCTTCGGCTCATCGCGCAGATGGGTCTTGGCGCCGGTGCCCTCGCGGTGGTCGGCGGCACGGTGGCGATCGTCGGCTTCCTAACCATGACCACCGGTGCCCTGGTCGCCGTCCAGGGCTACAACCAGTTGGCCTCGGTCGGCTTCGAGGCCCTGACCGGATTCGCCTCGGCCTTCTTCAACGTCCGGTTGATCGTGCCCGGAACCGTCTCGGTGGCCCTGTCGGCCACCATCGGCGCCGGGGCCACCGCCCAGATCGGCGCGATGCGCATCAACGAGGAGATCGACGCGCTCGAAGTGATCGGCATCCGTTCGATCACCTACCTGGCGTCCACCCGGGTGGCGGCCGGCGTGATCGTCGTCATTCCGCTCTACTGCATCGCCGTGATGATGGCGTTCCTGGCCGCCCGTACCGGCACGGTCGCGATCTACGGCCAGGGCTCGGGTGTCTACGACCACTACTTCAACACGTTCCTCAACCCCACCGACGTCATCTGGTCGTTCATGCAGTCCGTGGCTATGACCGTTGTGATCATGCTGGTGCACACCTACTACGGATTCACCGCCAGCGGTGGTCCGGCCGGGGTCGGTGAGGCGGTGGGCAGGGCGGTTCGCACCTCCATGGTGGTCGCGGCCATCGAAATCGTGATGATCTCCCTGGCGGTCTACGGGCAGTCCGGCAACTTCAATCTGGCGGGTTGAGCATGGAAGCCCGGCCCGGAGAAGAGCGTCTGCACGACCGTTGGTGGACCGTCGTCCTACTGGTGGCGATAGCGGTGTTCTTCTTCGTCACCGCAACGGCATTCGCCGGGACGTTTCGGTCCTACGTCCCCGTCACCCTGACCGCGGATCGCTCCGGATTGGTGATGGAGACCGGGGCCAAGGTCAAGATGCGCGGGGTCCAAGTCGGTCGGGTCGGCGAGGTGCACGGCGGCCAGGGGCCGTCGAGCCTGCGACTGGAGATCGACCCGGACCAGGTCAAGTACATCCCCGCGAACGTCGGCGCCCAGATCAGGTCGACCACCGCGTTCGGCGCGAAGTTCGTGGATCTGGTCTATCCGTCCGATCCGAGCCCGCAGCGGCTGGCCGCCGGCGCGGTGTTGCACTCCGCCAACGTCACCACCGAGGTCAACACCGTCTTCGAGAATGTGGTCAATCTGCTCAAGATGGTGGATCCCGCGAAGCTCAACGCGGTGCTGACCGCCGTCGCCGACGGGGTGCGGGGCCAGGGTCCGCGGATGGGTGAAGCCACCACCGATCTCAACCAGGTGCTGAAAGTGCTCAACGAGCGCAACGACATCATCCGGGAGGACTGGCGCTCCTTCAAGAACTTCAACGACACCTACGCCGCGGCCGCACCCGACCTGGTGGCGATCCTCAACGCCGGCAGCACCTTCAGTTCCACCGTCGCGAGCCACGCCCAGGATCTGGATGCCCTGCTGCTCAACACGATCGGCTTCTCCCAGTCCGGCCGCGACCTGTTGGCCGCCAGCGGGGACAAGCTCGTCAACGCGGTGAACATTCTCGCGCCGACGACCGCGCTGCTGAACAAGTACGACCCCGTCTACACCTGCTGGCTGCAGGGGGCGACGTGGTCGCTCGAGCACGGCGCCTACGACGCATGGGCGGGCACGGACGGCAAGTCCGCGATGTTCGACGTCGCCCTGCTCGGCGGCAACGACCCCTACCAGTACCCCGACAACCTGCCGATCGTCGCGGCCAAGGGCGGTCCGGGCGGTAAGCCCGGCTGCGGGTCGATGCCCGATCCCACCAAGAACTTCCCCGTGCGCCAGCTCATCACCAACACCGGCTGGGGCACCGGCCTGGACATCCGGCCGAACCCGGGCATCGGGCATCCGTGCTGGGCGGACTGGTTCCCGGTCACCCGCGCGGTACCGGAGCCGCCGAGCATCCGCCAGTGTCTGCCCGGTCCGGCGCCCGGCCCGGACATGGGACCGGGAATGCCGCCGTACGGAGCGGCCTGGTACGGACCGGGCGGCGTCCCCCTGTGGCCGGGCGTGCCACCCGCCCCCGACCCGGCGGCCGCGCCGGGACCACCACCGACGCCATGACCATCGACATCCGACAGGAGACGCAACCGTGCGGAACCAACTGAGGGGCACCGTCTGGCGCCTCGGTGTCTTCCTGACGGTCTGCCTGTTCGGTGCCTTCGCCCTGCTGGCCATCTTCGCGCAGTTCAGGTTCGGCGACGGCAAGAGCTACAACGCCGTCTTCACCAACGTGACCGGCCTGAAGAAAGGTGACTTCGTCCGCATCGCCGGAGTCGAGGTCGGCAAGGTCGACGACATCGCCATCAACCGCGACGCGACGGTGCGAGTCGCGTTCTCCGCCAAGGACTCGGTGCTGCTCACCGAGGGCACCCGGGCAATCATCCGCTACGACAACGTGATCGGCGGGCGCTTCCTCGCCCTCGAGGAGGGAACCGGCGGCGTCAAGCGCCTCCAGCCCGGCCAGACCATTCCGGTCGAGCACACCGCACCCGCGCTCGATCTGGACTCGGTCATCGGCGGCTTCAAACCGCTGTTCCGGGCGCTCAGCCCCGATCAGGTCAACGCGCTCAGCGGCCAGCTGACCACCGCCCTGCAGGGGCAGGGCGCCAGCATCGGGTCCTTCCTCAACCAGGCGGCCGTGTTCACCAACACCCTCGCCGACCGCGATCAGCTGATCAACGAGGTCATCACCAATCTCAACGCGGTGCTGGCGTCGGTCGGCAGCCAGAGCGGCCAGCTGGACAAGGCCGTCACGAACCTCGCCGGTCTGGTCGACGCGCTCAACTCCCGCCGCACCGACATCGCCGACGCGTTCAACCACACCAGTGCGGCCGCGGCCTCGGTCGCCGACCTCCTCAGCCAGGCCCGCGGGCCGATCCAGAAGGTGGTGCACGAAACCGATCGGGTGTCGGCCATCGCGGTGGCCGACCACGAGTACCTGGAGAAGCTCCTCGATACCCTGCCCGACAAGTACCGCGCCCTCGGCCGGCAGGGCATGTACGGCGACTTCTTCAGCTTCTATCTGTGCGACCTGGTGCTGAAGCTCAACGGCAAAGGCGGGCAACCGGTTTACGTCAAGGTGGCGGGCCAGGACACCGGGCGGTGCACGCCGAAATGAAATCCTTCTCCGAGCGCAATCCCCTCATCCTCGGGATAGTCGGCGCCGTCGTCATCGCCGGAATCGTGATGGCCGCACTGAATTGGCAGAAAGTCCCCTTACTCAACCCCGGCCGCAACTACTCGGCCCACTTCGCCGATGCCGGCGGGCTGTTCACCGGCGCCGGGGTCGAGGTGTCGGGCCTTCCGGTGGGCAAGGTGTCGAGCATCGAACTCGACGGGCAGCAGGTCCTGGTCAAGTTCCACATCAACGGCGATGTGCACCTCGGGGACCGCACGGTGGCCGCGATCAGGACCAAGGGCCTGCTCGGCACCAAGAAGCTCGACATCATTCCGCGTGGCGACGGCGACCTGTCCGGCACCATCCCGATCGACCGAACCACCTCGCCGTACCAGCTCCCGGACGCGCTGGGTGATCTGACCACGACCATCAGCGGCCTCAACACCGACCAGTTGTCGGAATCCCTTGCCACGATGGCGGAGACATTCGCCAACACTCCGCCGGACCTGCGCAATGCCGTCAAGGGTGTCGCACGGTTCGCCGACATGTTGAACAAACAAGATGCCGAACTGCGAAACCTGTTGGCCAACGCGGCCAAGACAACCGACGTGCTGGCCAAGCGCACCGATCAGATCGTCGCCCTGGTGCACCAGACCAACTCGCTGCTGGTGGCCCTGAACGGGCAGAGCCAGTCACTCGACCGGATCTGGCGCAACATCTCCGCGGTGTCCCAACAACTCAAGGCGTTCATCGCGGAGAACCGGGCCACCCTCAAACCCGCGCTGGAGAAGCTCAACGGCGTGTTGACGATCGTCGACGACCGGAAGGCGAAGGTCCAGGACGCCATCAAACGACTCAATTCCTATGCGATGTCGCTGGGTGAGTCCGTCTCGTCCGGACCGTTCTTCAAGGCCTACGTCGTCAACCTCTTCCCGGGCCAGTTCGTGCAGCCCTTCATCGAGGCGGCGTTCTCCGACCTCGGTCTCGATCCCGCCACCCTGCTGCCCTCGCAGCGCACCGACCCGCAAGTGGGCCAGCCCGGAACTCCGCCGCTACCGCCGCCCTACCCGCGTACCGGGCAGGGCGGCGAGCCGCACCTGAACCTGCCGGATGCGATCACCGGCAATCCGGGCGACCAAGGATGCGGCCCGCCTGGTCTGCCGCTGCCCGGTCCCACCGGCTGCTACCCGTACCGCGCGCCGCTGCCCGCCCCGCCGCCCGGCGGGCCTCCGCCCGGACCGCCGGCGGCATCGCCGCCCCAGATCGCGTCCGTTCCCGAACCGACCCCGGCTCCGTTCTTCGTGCCCGCACCCGGCGAGCCCGCACCGGCCAATCAGGCGGGAGGACAGCAGTGAAGAAACTGCGCAATCCACGCATCGTGCTGGCGGGGGTGCTGGTGCTCACGCTGGTCGCCGGTTCACTGCTGGCGCTCAATGCCTACAGCCACGCCAACCGAACCCGGGTGGTGGGCTACTTCGAGAACAGCACCGCGCTGTTCCCCGGCGATGACGTCCGGATCCTGGGAGTTCCGGTGGGTCGGGTGGAGAAGGTCGAACCGCAGCCCGACGGCGTGAAGGTCTCGTTCTGGTTCGACCGCAAGTACAAGGTTCCGGCGGACGCGAAGGCCGCGATCCTGTCCCCCATGCTGGTCACCGGACGAGCCATCCAGCTAACCCCGGTGTACTCCGGTGGGCCGAAGATGACGGGCGGCGCCGTCATTCCGCGCAACCGCACCGCGGTACCGGTGGAATGGGACCAGGTCCGGGTGCAGCTGCAACGCATCACCGAACTGCTGAAGCCCACGACTCCCGGCGGCGTCAGCACGATGGGCGCGTTCATCAACACCGCCGCCGACAACCTGCGCGGTCAGGGCGGCAACATCCACGACACCATCGTCAAACTGGCCCAGGCGATGTCGGTTCTCGGCGACCACAGCGCGGATATCTTCGCCACCTTCCGAAACCTGTCCGTTCTGGTCACCGCCCTGCGCGGGAGCAGCGATCTGCTCGGACAGCTCAACCAGAACCTGGCCAGTGTCACCGGCTTGCTGTCCGACGACCCGACCAAGATCGGTGACGCCTTCACCGACATGAACTCCGTCATCGGCGACGTGAAGACCTTCGTCGAGGAGAACGGCGACACGATCGGTACCACCACCGACAAACTCGCCTCGATCAGCACCGCGCTGTACGAGAGCCTCGACGACATCAAGCAGACCCTGCACGTCGCGCCGTCGACGGTCGCCAACTTCGACAACATCTACGAGGCCTCCAACGGTGCGTTCACCGGAGCGCTGGCGGTCAACAACTTCGCCAACCCGATCTCGTTCATCTGCGGAGCCATTCAGGCGGCTTCCCGGATGGGTGCGGAGCAGGCGTCGAAGCTGTGCGTGCAGTACCTGGCACCGATCATCAAGAACCGCCAGTACAACTTCCCACCCATCGGCGAGAACTTTTTGGTCGGCGCGCAGGCCCGCCCGAATGAGGTGACCTACAGCGAGGATTGGCTGCGTCCGGATTTCGTGCCCCCGGCCACGGCTCCGGCGGTGGGGCCGGCGGCACCAGCACCGGCCACCGCACCACCGGCCCCACTGGCCGCCGAGGCGGCTCCCCCACCGCCAACTGCGCCGATGGTGGCGACCGATCCGACCGCCGGACTGGCCGGAATGATGACCCCGGCGGGAGGTGGCTCATGACGCTTCGGGTACGCCGCCTTGCCGGCATCGCCCTGACCGTCGCCCTGGCTGCCGGCTCGACCGGATGCAGCACCATCAGCGGCTGGCAGGGACTCAACTCGCTGCCGTTGCCCGGCACCGAGGGTAACGGTCCCGGATCATTCACCATCAAGGCAGAAATGCCTGATATCAACAACATTCAACCGAACTCGCGGGTTCGGGTCGGTGATGCGACGGTGGGTCACATCACCAGCGTGGAGCTGCAGGGCTGGCACGCGCTGGTGACGATGCAACTCAACGGGGACGTGAAGCTGCCCGCGAACGCGACGGCGAAGATCGGCCTGACAAGCATCCTGGGCTCGCAGCACATCGAATTGGCTGCACCCACCGATGCCGCTCCCGAAGGCCGGCTGCACCAGGGGTCACTGATTCCGCTGTCGCACTCGGCGTCCTACCCCACCGTCGAACAGACTCTCGCGGCGGTGTCGACGGTGCTCAACGGTGGCGGACTCGGCCAGATCCAGGACATCACCGAGGCGTTCAGCACCGCCTTCCGCGGCAGGGAACAGGACCTGCGCAACATCATCGGCGAAATCGACACGTTCACCGCCAATCTCAACGCCCAGAGCGATGACATCATCGCCGCCACCGACAGCCTGAACAAGCTGGCGGGCACCTTCGCCGCCAACCAACCGGTGCTGGACAAGGCGCTCAAGACGGTGCCGGAGGCACTGGCGGTACTGAACGACGAACGGGAGAACCTCGCCGAGGCGGCCGATCAACTCGGCAAGTTCGGTGAGCTGGTGACCTCCACGGTCGAGGGCAGCAAGGCGAATCTCGTCAAGGAACTCAGGGACATCGGGCCGGTGCTGGAGTCGCTGGCGAATGCCGGGCCGAGTATGACCCGCGCGCTGAGCCTCATCCTGACCTTCCCGTTCCCCAACGAGACCATCGAGAAGTGGCAGCGCGGTGACTACGCGAACATGACGGCCATCGTCGACCTCACGCTCAGCCGGATCGACCAGGGCATCTTCACCGGCACTCGGTGGGAGGGCGACCTCACCGAACTCGAGATGCAGTGGGGCCGCACCATCGGGCAGTTCCCCAGCCCCTACACCGGAGGCAATCCGTTGGTCGCGCCGTATCAGTGGGATCAGGGGCCCTGACATGCATCTCAGTCGGCGAATGATGATCCAGCTCGCGGTCTTCACCGTGATCGCACTGACCGCGATCACGGTGATGGGTCTGCACTTCCTCAAACTGCCTGCGAAGTGGTTCGGGGTCGGCCGGTACAGCGTGACCATGCAGCTTCCCGAGACCGGCGGCCTGTACAGCACCGGTAACGTCACCTACCGCGGCGTCGAGGTGGGTCGCGTGCAGTCGGTTCACCTCACCGACACCGGCGTGGACGCCGTCCTGTCGTTGAAGTCGGGTATCGACATCCCCTCGGATCTCAAGGCCGAGGTGCACAGCCAATCGGCGATCGGTGAGCAGTACGTCGAACTGATCCCCAACAACGGCACGTCCCGGCCGCTGAAGAACGGCGACACCATCCCGCGCTCCGAGACCTCGATACCGCCCGACATCAACTCCCTGCTCGACGCGGCCAACACGGGTCTGCAGGCGATTCCCCGCGAGAACCTGAAGACGGCGATCGACGAGGCCTACACCGCGGTCGGCGGCCTGGGCCCACAACTGTCGGACATCGTCAGGGGCTCAACAACTCTCGCGATCGACGCCCGCAAGAATCTCGACCCGCTGATCGACCTGATCGACAACTCCAAACCGGTCTTCGACTCCCAGGTGCAGACCTCGGCGGCGATCCGGGCCTGGGCCTCCCATCTGGCCACGGTGACCGGTGATCTGCAGCGGGCGAACGACTCCGTGTCCGGGTTCATCGATCAGCAGGGCATCATCGTGGCCAGCCAGGAGGCCCGCAGGCTGATGGAGCGCCTGAAGCCGACCCTGCCGGTCATCATGGCCAACCTCTCCAGCGTGGGCCAGGTCGCGGTCGACTACCAGAACGACATCGAGCAGCTCCTGGTCCTGTTGCCACAGGCGGTCGCGGAGGGTCAGGGCACCTTCATCGCCAACGCCAACACCAAACAGGCCTACCGCGGCGAGTACCTGTCGTTCAACCTCAACATCAACCTGCCACCGGCCTGCACCACCGGGTTCCTGCCGGCCCAGCAGGCCCGCATCCCCAACCTAACCGACTGGCCCGATCGAGCCCCCGGTGACCTGTACTGCCGCACTCCGCAGGACTCCCCGTTCAATGTCCGTGGGGCGCGCAACATCCCGTGTGAAACCGTCCCGGGCAAGCGGGCGCCGACGGTGAAGCTGTGCGAGAGCAACGAGCAGTATGTACCCCTCAACGACGGCTACAACTGGAAGGGCGACCCCAACGCCACCCTCTCCGGCCAGGACATCCCGCAGTTGCCGCCGGGATCGCCGCCCTCAACCCTGAACATGCCGACGGCTCCCCCGCCGCCCGCCCTGATCGGCGTGGCCGAATACGATCCCGCCACCGGCACCTACGTCGCCCCGAACGGCCGCCAGTACACTCAGACCGATTTGGCCCATCCGACGAAACAGGACAACACATGGCAGTCAATGCTGTTGCCGCCCGGGTCCTGACCAGCTGCGGGCTGCTGGCGGCCGGTGTGCTGGGCAGCGTCATCGCCGCCCAGCCGGCACGGGCCGACGCCGTCGCCTATCTGGTCAACGTCACGGTGCGGCCGGGGTACAACTTCCCCAACGCCGACGTCGCGCTGGCCTACGGCAACGGCATCTGCGCGAAAATCTCTCAGGGCAAGAGCTACTCGCAACTCGTCGGGGAGACCATGTCCGACTTCGTCACCACCGACCAGTATCAGGCCGTGTATCTGATCAACCAGGCGGCGAACGAGTTGTGCCCCGAACTGATCTGGCAGCTTCGCCAGTCCGCGGCCCATTACGTCGGGCAACCGACCCACTAGCAACGGCGGTGCACACGTGATTCGACCCGCAGTCCTGGTAGCCGCCGGGGTGGTTGTCGCCGTGGCGACTTCGACCACCGCGCATGCCGACAATTCACGCCTGAACAACGGTGTCGTGGCCAACGTCTACACCATTCAGCATCAGGCGGGATGCAGCACCGACATCAAGAAGAATCCGGCGCTCACGCTGGCCGCCCAATGGCACACCGACGATGTGATGAACAACCGCGCCCTCGACGGCGACATCGGTTCGGACGGTTCCACTGCCCAATCACGCGCGGAGGCGGCCGGTTTCCGGGGCCGGGTGTTCCAGACCGTCGCGATCAATCCCGCCCTGGCCATCAACAACCTCGACGTGCTCAACCAGTGGTACTACGACCCGGTGGCCTTCGGCATCATGTCCAACTGCGCCAACACCGCGATCGGGGTGTGGTCGGCGAACAGCCTCGATCGGTCGGTGGTCGTCGCGGTCTACGGCCAGCCGGCTTGAACTCAGCGCGTGACCGCGCCGACGATGGTTCCTGGGGCGACATCGATACCGGCATAATCAGGGTGCTGCATCGATGTGAGGGGAGGTGAACCATCGCGATCGACGACTCGATGCCCCGGGCAACCACCAATCCCCGCATCCGGGACCCGGAGCGCAAGAACCGCATCATGAACGCTGCCGCTGACCTGCTGGCACGCAAGGGTTACCACGCGGTGTCGATCGCCGAGATCGGCGCCGCGGCCGGTATCACCGGATCCGGGGTGTACCGGCATTTCGACAGCAAGTCCGCGGTACTCGTCGCGCTGTTCGACCAGATCATCGACGACCTGCTGCGCGACCAGAAACACGTCCTGGAGACCACGACAGACCTCGGCAAGGCGTTGGACCAACTGGTCGCCGGCCAGGTCGAATTCGTGGTCGGCAAGCGGGAACTCGCGCAGGTCTACCACAACGAGATCAACAGCCTGCCCGAAGAGGACCGCCGCCGGCTTCGCCGCAAGCAACGCCTCTACCTCGAAGAGTGGGTCCACCTGGTCAACGAGATGCGGCCCGAACTCAGCGATGCCGACTCACGAACGCTGGTGCACGCGGCGATCGGCGCAATCCAGTCGCCGCTGTTCCACAGCGCCGGACTGGCCGAAGACCGGCTGCGAGTCCTCCTCGCCGACGCGGCCCGCGCCGTGCTCGGCGCCGACGGCTGAGCGCTGAGGTAGCCGGGCCGCTGCGAATCCCCGCGCCTCAGACGATGTTCATCTCGTCGAGGAACGCGGCGCCGTAATCGGCGTCTCCGGTGATGTCCACGTCACGTTCACGCCAGGGTGCCCGCCGCGTGCCCCATTCCGGGAATTGCGCCGCACTGCCCGTGATCACCGCCGCCGCCGATGCGGCGACGCCCGGGGTCACGGCCCCGGTGGGCTCGATGCTCCACGCCCCGCCACCGGGTCCGGTCAGGCTGATCGAGAGCGGACGGTCCAGCCACGCCGGTCTCGCGTCGCGGAGCTGGTTGCTCAGCACGGCCATCATCCACTCCAGGCTCACGGCCATCCGGTTGGCGTCGACGGCGTCCATCGCACGGCCCAACGCGGGAGCGATGTCATAGTGCAGATGGGTGTACGTGTCGAACACCAGCGCGCTGAGGAACAACCGCAACGGGAATCCGCCGAGTTCGGACAACGGAAGCCGCATCCCGCCGAGCGGGGTACCCGCCACCGACGGCATCACGTTGGCGAAGACACCGGTCCACCGGCGGTATTCGCTCAACACCTGATCCGGCGACTTGGCCCGCCGGATTCCGACCATCTCGTCGTTGAGCTTCTCGATGTCCTTGCCCAACAGCAACTTGGTCACGGCAGGCCCGAACATCGCATGGACACCCGCGCCCATGTGCGCGACGACATCCTGGACGCTCCAGCCCTCGGCCCGGCTACTTGTCCGCCACTGCTCTGCAGTCAGCGGCTCACAGAAGGCCAGCACCTCCGTCCGCTGCACCCGAAAGGCACCCCCGCGGTCCAAGTCATTCATGACTTGACGCTATGACGCAGATGCGAGATCTGCCGCACCACCGGGGGGGAATTTCCTCCCCCAGCGGGAAGGGGGGTCGGGCTGGCCGCAGACCGGTCACCGGATAGCAGGTGAGGCCTCGCGGGTGTCGACCGCGACCGGGTCGGAAGCCGGTACACCGTTGGGCGGGGCATCCGGCAGCAACCGGCTCAACCCGTACACCGCGAACGTGCAGAGCGCGATCGACAGGATTGTCGCGGCACCGACGACCCCATCGGTCGACAGCCCGCCATCCAGGTGCAACGCGATGATCACGGGGGCGCCGAGACCGAAGTTCGCGCCGAAGAACGTCATCGGAAACACCACGAACAGGCTGAGCAGTCCCCAGGCCGTCGAAACCTTCCGCCACAGCAGGACCGCCACCACCGTGAAGAGCAGAGTCTGCGTTCCCTCCAGCACGCCGATCACGACGGGGTAGTTCACGATACGTCCGACGTAGGGCCCGTAGTACGTGTAGACGTCGGTTCCCGTGCCGATGACTTCGAAAGCGGTCGACATCGCAATCTCAGCGCCCCACACCAGGAACAGGCCCCGGCGACTCAACCGTCCCGCATAGATGAGTCGCCCGGCATACAGCGATGCGGCAGCGTAAAGGATGACATAGCCGCTGTGCGTCCAGATTGGTTGCACCACACCGAATGCCGAGAAATGGCTGAACGCGGCACCCGGTGTTCCGTCAGCGTGAGCGTCGTAGAACCACAGGTCGAAGGCGACGTCGTAGAGCGGCTCGGCGAAAGCCGCCACGCCCGCGGCCAGAATCGCGATCACATAGAAGGGCGTTCGTTGCCTCAGCCCCATCAACACGGCAATGACGAGCATCATCAGGACGATCAACCAGCTCGCCCACATGAAGATGTTCTGCCAGAGCAAATTCAGCGGATGCTGCATCACCGCGTCAGACATTCGGCCCATCCGCCGAATCTATGACAAGCCTCACACCTGCTCTGCACCACTGAGGGGGATTTACCTCCCCCCACCGGGTAGTTCGGCGTCCCCCCGGCACTTGCTCGTGCCAGGCTGCGCTGGTGTACGTGGACGGCAACATCGGCGGCAGCATCGACGGAACGGGTGGGGCCGACCTCGGCGTGCTCGCCGAGCAGGTCGGCGCCGCCGAGCGGATCGGATTCGACGGCATCTGGTCGACCGAGGTCGCCCGCAACCCGTTCCTCCCACTGGTGCTCGCGGCGGAGAAGTCATCCACCCTGCAATTAGGCACCGCGGTCGCGGTGGCGTTCGCCCGCAGCCCGATGACGATGGCGACGGCGGCCAACGACCTCAACACGTTCAGCCGGGGCCGCTTCATTCTCGGCCTGGGCTCGCAGATCCAGGCGCACATCGAGCGCCGTTTCAGCATGCCGTGGTCGGCCCCCGCCGAGCGCATGCGTGAATATCTCGCTGCGCTAAAGGCGATCTGGGCCAGCTGGCAGACCGGCGCCAAACTCGACTTCCGCGGCGAGCACTACCGGCACACCCTGATGACGCCGATGTTCAGCCCCGGGCCAAGCCAGTACGGCCCGCCGAAGGTGATGGTGGCCGCAGTGGGCCCGATGATGACCAGAGTGGCCGCGGAAGGCGCCGACGGTCTACTCGTCCACGGCTTCACCACCGCGCGCTACCTGCGGGAGGTGACGATGCCGATCATCGAGGGCGGACTGGCGGCGAGCGACCGCGGTCGGGTGGATTTCACCACCAGCTATCCCGGGCTGATCGTCACCGGGACGTCGGAGGCCGAGTATGAGGAGGCACGGCAACGCGTTCGCCATCAGATCGCCTTCTACGGCTCGACGCCGGCCTACCGCGGCGTCCTAGACCTGCATGGCTGGGGCGATCTGCACCGCGAACTCAACCGGCTCTCCAAGAGCGGCGACTGGACCACCATGATGTCGCTGATCGAGGATGACGTGCTCAACACCTTCGCCGTCCAGGGTGAGCCGAAAGCCGTTGGTGCGGACATCGTCCGGCGCTTCGACGGCCTGGTGGACCGGTTCACCCTCTACACGCCCTATCCCCTCGACGACGCCGCCCGCGCGGCGATCGTCGAGGGGATCAAGGCTGCCTAGCCCTTCTGCCCGCCGCGGCTAGCCCTTCTTCGCCGCCGCCGCGGCGGCGGAATTCAACAGGAACTCGCCGATGTAGGTCTGGGTCTGATCGGCGTTGAGCGGCTGGAACATCGACGCGGCGGAGTCCCGGTACAACCGCTCGAAGATCGTGCCCTTGCGGAAGGACTCACCACCGACCATGCTCATCGCCCGCCGCGCCATGTGCATCACGTTCTCCGAGGTGAAGGTCTTGGCGATGCCCAGGTTGGGGAACCGCAGTTCCGGCGCCCAATCCTTGTCCCGGCCGTGAATCAGATCCTCACAGGTCTGGTAGACCACCCGCTTGGACAACTCCACCTTGGTGGCCATGTCGCCGATGCCGTCGACGATGTGGCCGATGCTCTTGACCTCGGTGTCATTGGCGACGATGGCGCCGAAGGTGGCGCCGAGGTGCTTCTTGGACAGCTTGGCGACGGTCTCCTCGAGGATGCGGTACTGCATGCCGAGGTAGATACTGGCGAACATCAGCGAGGCCCACTCGAGCACGCCGAAGGCGCCGGCGCGCCAGGGACAGATGAAGCCGTCCTCGGGCACGAAGTAGCCGTCGAAGTGGATGACCTGGGTACCGGTTGCGTGCATACCCAGGGCGTTCCAGGTCTTCTCGATCCGGACGCCGTCACCGATGCCGTTCTCGTCCACCTTGAAGTCCCCGACGAACAGTTTCTCCGCAGCGACCCGGCCGTCGAAGGTGTCCGGCAGGTTGCCCTCGGCGTCGGTTTCGGTGGCATTGGTGGTGATGATGTTGGCCGCTTCGCTGAGCGTGCCCCAGGTCTTCCTGCCGTAGAGCTTCCAGCCGCCGCCCTGCTGCGGTACCGCCTGCATGTCGGCCAGGCCGGAGAAGCCGGCGCGCTTCTCGGAGAAGGGTCCGAAGATCAGGTCACCATCGACGACCCGGCCCAGCCAGTGCTTCTTCTGCTCCTCGTTCATCAGGTTTCCGGCGATGCCCACCATGATGTAGTGCATGTTGTAGGCCAGCGTGATCGCCGAGTCGCCCTTGGACATCTCCGAGACGACCTTCGACACATGCAGGATATTGCCGCCCGGCCCGCCGTACTCCTTCGGGATGGGGAGCGCGCCCAGCCCGGACTTCCGGAACACGTCGATCGACGGATAGGCGAAGGTGTTCTCCTCGTCGTACTTGGGTCCGATCTCCCGGAAGAACTGCGAGACCTCCCCGGCCTTGGCGAACCAGGGAGCGAACTCCTCGTCGGTCATGTCTTGGTTGAGCATTGATTTCTCCATCTCGGGTGTCGGTGACCTACACCGAGACTGCTCCCGGCGATGGCGCCGCACACCCCTCACTGGGGGTAACTCAGTCCAACATCGGAGTAGATGGGTCGCCCACGAGTCACTGGGCCCTCCCCCCTTGGGGCAGTCGGTTTCCTCCCGGGGGTAGTCGCCCGCCGGGCAGGCCGGCACATAGCGTCATTTCTCAGATGTCCAGCCACCCGCCGAGGAGAAGCCGTCCATGAGCCACACGTTCGCCGTCAAATGGCTGAAGGCCTTCCGGGAGAGCGCCGAGGCCGTCGTGGCGCTCTACGCCGACGACTTCCTGTTCGAGGATCCGATCCTCGGCCAGTCGATCACCTCCAGGGACGAGCTGCTGCGGGTGTTCGCCCCGTACGCCAACAAGGACGAAAGCAACGGAATCGGCATCAACAACTTCCGCATCGACGAGGTGGTGGGCGACGAGAAGGCCGCCATCTACCGCTGGACCTGGCAGGCGCCCACCGCCGCCGCGTTCGTGGGCGTGCCGACCAACGGCAAGGTGCCCGGCGCCCGGGGTATCACCTTCCACATCTACGACGCCGACGGCCGCATCAAGCGGGAAGAGAGCTTCTGGGACTGCGCCACCGCCGTCCGGGATCTCGGCCTGCCGGTCGACCCCACCGCCGTCGCCAAGATTCCCGCCCGGGTCTGAAAGGGAGATCGATGAGCCTCGCCACCGAGCACGCCCAGGCCTGGGTGACCGCACTGACCTCTGACACCGCCGCGGCGGTGGGCATGTACGCCGACGACCTGGTGTACGACGACCATGCCGATTCCGACCACATGATCGACACCGCGATCACCAAGGCGGAACTCGAGCCGCGGCTGGCGCCCTTCGCCAACAAGGACGCCGCCAACGGTGCGGGACTCCACACCTTCACTGCGACCGAGGCTTTCGACCTCGCGGGCGTTAACGGCAACCCGGCGGTGGTCATCCTGTGGGACTGGACCGGTGAGGGACTCGACACCTATCGCGGCGTGCCCACTGGCGGCCGAACGCTGTCCACTCGCGGAATCACCTGGCACCAGCTCAACGGTGACGGCAAGATCGCCCGGGAGACCACCTACTGGAATGACACTCCGGTTCTGCAGGAGCTGGGCCTGCCCATCATCACCCCGGAGTACTGGGTGGAGGGGTTCGACCCGGCTGCACTGGCCCGATAGTCGAACGGCCATGACGGATTTGGATATCGCCCCCCGCCGACCGCTGCAACTCGGCGTGGTGACGGATACCGAGGTGTCCTGGGTGGCGCCCGCCGATCCCGTCCGGGTCCGGGGCGCCGATCTGGGTGAGGTCGCCCGGCGGGCATCGGCCGCGCGCCGCGATCACCCCCACTCAGATGTCGTGGTCGACATCGACTTCGTGATCGCCCACGATGCGCGCAGCGCGCGTGCCCTGACCCAGGCCGGCGGCGATGAGCAGGATTGTCAGACCCTGCTCTATGTCGGGACCCCGGCCGGCCTTGCCGGGCTGATCGCCGACATCCACGCGCTGAACATCGCGGACGGCGCGGTGCTGATCCCCCGGGCCGCCGGGGTCGCCGAACTGATTCCCCAGGCAGTGCTTCCGGCCCTCCGGACCATGGCGCGACTGCCCGTCGCGGTGGGCGAGGTACTGACGGCATGACCGTCAGCGCCGACGATTACCGCACCGCGCTGCGTCGCCACCCCGCCGGGGTCGTGATCATCACGCTGATGTCCGACCGCGGCCCGGTGGGATTCACGGCCACGTCGTTCGCCTCACTGTCGCTGAATCCACCGCTGGTGTCGTTCAACATCACCCATACCTCTTCCAGCATCGCGGCACTGACCAAGGCTCCGTCCGTGGCGGTGCACCTGGTCTGCGAGGAGCAACTCCCGGTGGCGCGGCGATTCTCGGCAAGCGCCGACGAGCGCTTCGCCGAACCGGATTCGTGGAGCCCGCTTCCCACCGGCGAGCCGCTGCTGTCCGGCACCCCGACGTGGCTGCGGGCCGAACTGACGCGCCTCATCCCGGCCGGCGATTCCACCCTCGTCGTCGCCAGAGTCACCGACGTGCACTGCACGAACGGCGACACCGCACCGCTGCTGTATCACGACGGCCAATACCGTTGTGCGCGTGCACTGGCGGACTGACGCCGTTCAGCGGTCCTTCAGGGCCCACGCGATGGCCTGGGCGCGATTGACGGCACCGTATTTGCGCAGGATGTGCTTGACGTGTGATTTCACCGTGCCCTCGGTGATCACCAGCCGGTCGGCGATGGCCTGATTGGTCGCGCCGGTGACCATCAGCTCGAAAACCTCGGCCTCCCGGTCGGTGAGCTCGACCGTCACCGCACCCGGACCGTCGACACCGGTTTCGGCGCCCTCCGACATCCGTTCGGTGGTCGACTCACACAGTTCGTCGAGCCGATCGACGGTGCCGAAGAAGAGCTCTCGCACGCTGTCGCGCTGCGCCCGCAACTGTTCGGTCAGCATCGCGCGCTCGTAGATGTGGCTGAACCCGTCGGCGAAGGCCCACAACACCTCCCGGTCGCACTCGTCGACCCGTCGCGCCAGCGGATGGTGGTCGGTGTGCAGGAAGCCCACCACGTCGTGTCCCACCACCAGGGGCGCCAGAGCGTACGACCGGGACTGCCCGGCCTGGACGATCAGCGGCCGGTACACCGGGGCGTCGGCGGTGTCGTACACCAGGGTCGGGCGGCGCCGCGAGAGCATCTCGGCTTCCGGCGCGGTATCGGTGAGTGGCACCCGCTGGTTGATCCAGTCGGCGAACCACGGCTGGGTGTCATTGCCACGATGATGGATGACCAGGGGCTTCCAGCTGCGGCTCTCCACTTTGGACAGCACAGCACGGTGAAACCCGCAGCGCTGCACCACTTCCTCGCAGACGTTGTCGGCCAGTGCCGCCGAACTCGGGAGGGTGCGGAGCCGGGCGAGCCCGGCCGCACAGTCGGCGAGGCGCTGCCCGCGCATCGCGGTGTCGTGCAGATACCAGTCCATCGCCAGCTGTTGCAGGTCCAGGATCAGGTCGCACACTTCCTGGGCCCGCGCCGCCGCGCTGTTGGGTAGCCGGCGCAGCTCATCCAGGCACGCATGGGTCAGCGTGGAGATCAGTTCCGCGGCTCGCCAGGGCACATCCCAGTCAACCGGCGGAAGCGAGAGTTCCGCACCCAATACCGAGCTGGTCTTGTCGCTGGCGTCGCGAAGCCGTTGCACCAGTTCGGTTTCCCGCCCCCACCACTCGGTCTTCGGCCTGCCGGTACGGGTCGGGTCACCAGCCAGAGAGACGCTCATCGCGGCCACCGTTCGTCGGGTCGGGATTCCCGGAGATAGCACGCGATCGCCGCGGCGCGATTTCCGGTTCCCAGCTTGTGCAGAATGTGCTTCACATGGGACTTGACCGTGCTCTCGGCAACGGTCAGACGGTCGGCGAGTTGCGCGTTGGTGGCGCCGCTGGCGAGCAACGCCAGCACCTCGCGCTCGCGGGCGGTCAGGCGGGACAGCCGACTCGACTCCCGCGATTCCCCGCTCGAGCGGACGGGCTGCACGGCGGGACGGCTGGTGACCGGTCCGGTCGGCCGCAACGAAATCTCGGTCGCACCGTCGAGGTCGGCGAGCGCACGGGCCGCCGCGTCACACACCTCGGCGACGCTGCGGCGCTGCTCCTCCGCGCGCTGGGTCAGCACCGCACGCTCGTACAGGACGCCGACGCCGTCGGCGAACAGCCGTAACAGGTCGCGGTCGGCCTCGGCGAGCGGCGGCGCACCGGCAACACGGTCGGCGTGCAGCAAGCCGATCACCGACGACATGGCGACCACCGGAGCCACCACGTAGTCCCGACAGCGCGCCAAGGTGACCAACGGCGCGTACGCGCGCGGTTCGTCCGGCGCATCGTTGACGAGAGCCGGTGTGCGCCGCCGCACCACCTCGGCCTCGATCAGGGGCGAGGCCAGCGCGACCGTCACACCGTCGGTGATGCCATCGACCTGACGCCGCACCTCGTCGTCGACGGTGTACATCGCCCGCGGTATCCACGTCGAACCCCTGACCTCCGACCACAGCACGCGATCGAAGATTCGGGCCTGACACAGGGCGCGCGGCGCTTCGGCGATCACCGCGTCCGGGCTGTCGTGCTCCCGCAGCATCGCCAGCGCATCCAGGGCCGAACCCAATGCGCCCGCCGCCCGGTCCGACGCCGATCGCGCCTCCGCCGCCCGGGACGCACTGAGCGCCTCGAACTCATCCGCCAACTGGGTGAAGTCGCGGGTGTCGGGGGTCAGACCCGTTCCGATGGCGGTACCCCTCTCGTGCCGGCCGGACGTGTCTCGCCGTTTACTAGTGCCGCAATCTTTGGTGATCTGCGTCACCTTGTCAAGCTACGGCGCGGAAGCTGCTCATGGAGGCCAAACCGCAAGTCCAGGATATTTTCAGTCGGGAAAAGTCTGGCATGATGGGCTGCCGTTAGTTATTCTCGATTCACTAACTTCAACCCATTGGAGCCAGCCCCGTGTCCAGTGACCCTGGTTTGTGTTCGGCCTCCCGCCCCCGCTGTGGTGTCACGACGTTCACCAGGAGATTCCGGTGACCGTTCTCAGCACGGACGTCGACGTCACGTCATCCACCTACCTGGCCAACCTCGAGGTTCAGTCGGCGGCCGTCGCCGCGCTCAACGAACAGCTCGAACTGGTCGCCGCGGGTGGTGGTGACCGCTACGTGCAGCGCCACCACGAGCGGGGGAAGCTGCTGGCGCGGGAACGCATCGAGCTGCTGCTCGACCGGGACGCCCCGTTCATGGAACTGTCCGCCCTGGCCGCCTGGGGCACCGAGTTCAACGTGGGCGCCGCGATCGTCACGGGTGTGGGCATCGTCTCCGGCGTGGAGTGCATGATCATCGCCCACGACCCCACCGTGCGTGGCGGCACCATGAACCCCTACACGCTGCGCAAGAACCTTCGCGCCCTGGAGATCGCCAGGGTCAACCGGTTACCGGTGCTCTACCTGGTGGAGTCGGGTGGCGCCGACCTGCCCACCCAGGCCGAGCTGTTCGTCCACGCCGGGCGGATCTTCCACGAGTTGACCGAGTTGTCCGCGATGGGCATTCCCAGCGTGTCCCTGGTGTTCGGCAACTCCACCGCCGGTGGCGCCTATGTGCCGGGTATGAGCGATTACGCCGTCCTCGTCGACAAGCAGGCCAAGGTCTTTCTCGGCGGGCCGCCACTGGTGAAGATGGCCACCGGCGAAGACGCCGACGACGAGTCGCTCGGCGGGGCCGACATGCACACCCGGATCTCCGGACTGGGTGACTACTTCGCGGTGGACGAGGTCGATGCGATCCGCATCGGTCGCGACATCGTGTCCCACCTCAACTGGCGCAAGCTCGGCCCGGGCCCGACGATGCCGGCCGACGAGCCGCACTACGACGCCGACGAACTGCTCGGCATCGCCTCCGGGGACACCCGGGTGCCGTTCGACCCGCGCGAGGTGATCGCCCGGATCGTGGACGGTTCCCGGTTCTCGGAATACAAGCCGCGGTGGGGCACCAGCCTGGCCACCGGCTGGGCTTCGATCCACGGGTTTCCGGTGGGGATTCTCGCCAACACCCGCGGCGTGCTGTTCAGCGAAGAATCGAAGAAGGCCACCGAGTTCATCCTGTTGGCCAACCAGACCGACACCCCGTTGATCTTCCTGCAGAACGTCACCGGCTACATGGTCGGCACCGAGTACGAACAGGGCGGCATCATCAAGGACGGTGCCAAGATGATCAACGCCGTCACCAACAGCACCGTGCCGCACATCACCATCAACATGGGTGGATCCTTTGGCGCCGGCAACTACGGCATGTCGGGGCGCGCATACGACCCGAGGTTCATGTTCGCCTGGCCCAACGCCAAACTCGCCGTGATGGGCGCCGCCCAGTTGGCCGGTGTGCTCTCGATCGTCGGCAAGGCATCCGCGGCCGCGGCCGGGAAGGAGTTCGACCACGATGCCGACGCCAAGCGCACGGCCGAGATCGAAGCCCAGATCGAACGCGAGTCGCACTCGTTCTTCAACTCCGCCCGGATCTACGACGACGGCGTAATCGATCCCCGCGACACCCGATCGGTCCTCGGCATGGCGCTGTCGGCCGCCCACTCCAACGTCATCGCCGGCCGCCGCGGCTTCGGCGTGTTCAGGATGTGAGACTCGTGATCAACAAGCTGCTCATCGCCAACCGCGGTGAAATCGCCGTCCGCATCATTCGTACGGCGCGGGAGATGGACATCGCCACCGTCGCGCTGTACTCCGACGCCGATCGGGACGCACCCCACGTACGGGCCGCCGACGAAGCGGTGCACCTTCCCGGTACCGCGCCCGCCGACACCTATCTCCGGGGTGATCTGGTACTGGCCGCAGCACGGCGAACCGCGGCCGATGCGATCCACCCAGGCTACGGATTCCTCTCGGAGAACGCCGAATTCGCCGCCGCCTGCGCTCAGAGCGGGGTGGTGTTCGTCGGCCCCAGCCCCGCGGCCATCACGGCAATGGGCTCGAAGATCGCCGCCAAGGAGTTGATGGCGGACGCGGGGGTTCCGGTGCTTCCGGGTGCGACGGTGCAAAGCGAAGGGGACATAGACCCGGCGGCGCTGCGCGAGGCGGCGGCGGGCATCGGTTATCCCATCTTGGTCAAAGCCGCATTCGGCGGCGGTGGCCGCGGCATGCGCATCGTCGCCGACGCCGCGGAACTCATGGACGCGGTGCAGAGCGCGCGGCGCGAAGCGGCCTCGGCGTTCGGCGACGGAACGGTGTTCCTGGAGAAGTTCGTCGAGTCGCCGCGCCACATCGAGGTGCAGATCTTCGGTGACCGGCACGGCACCGTCGTCCACCTCGGCGAGCGGGAATGCTCGATCCAACGGCGCTATCAGAAGATCATCGAAGAGGCGCCGTCCACCGCGGTCGACCCGCAGTTGCGGGACGAACTCGGCCGGGCGGCGGTGGCGGCCGGCAAGGCGCTGGCCTACGAGGGCGCCGGAACCGTCGAGTTCGTGATGGCCCCCGACGGCGCGTTCTACTTCCTCGAGGTCAACACCCGCCTGCAGGTCGAGCACCCGGTCACCGAGATGGTCACCGGTATCGATCTGGTCCGGGCCCAGCTCATGGTCGCCAGTGGTGAGCCGCTGCCGCCGGAGATGCTCGACACCAGTCCGCGCGGACATGCCATCGAGGTGCGGCTCTACGCCGAAGACGTTGCGGCCGGGTTCATCCCGGCCGCCGGACCACTGCGTACGTGCGAGTTTCCCAGCTTGCCGGGAATCCGGGTGGACAGCGGATTCACCTCCGGCAGCGTGGTGAGCACGTTCTACGACCCGATGCTCGCCAAGGTGATCGGCTATGGCGCGACGCGGGCCGACGCCTGTGCGCTGGTGGCCCGGGCCCTCACCGAGAGCCGGGTGCACGGCGTCGCCACCAACCGTGACCTGCTGGTGGGAATCCTGCGCGAGCCGGAGTTCCGGGCCGGAGCCATCGACACCGGTTACCTCGAACGCCACGACCCGGGCCAACTCATGGCCACGGCGGGCAACCCACTGGCGCTCCCGGTGCACGCGGCGGTGGCGGCACTGGCCGCTCAGGCCGAGCGTCGCTGCGCAACAACGATTCTGGGGGGCTTACCCTCGGGCTTCCGCACGCTGTCCAGCGCGCCGCAGCGGGTGAGCTTCATCGCCGGCGACACCGAGGTGGACGTGGCCTATCGCTTCGAGCGCGGCCGTGTCCGGGTGTCGGTGAATGCCAACCCCCTCGACGTTTCTCTGCTCAGCGCTACCGCCGATCTGGTCGACGCCGAGATCGACGGCGTCCGGCGCCGTTACCGGGTGCTGCGCGACGGTCTCGACGTCTACGTGGACAGTTCACTCGGAGCCAGCGCGCTGCGGGAGGTCGACCGCTTCCCCGACCCGTCAACACTGGCGGAAGCCGGATCCCTGGTGGCACCGATGCCGGGAGCCGTGGTGCGGGTCGAGGTCATCGAGGGCACCCGGGTGACGGCGGGCACTCCGATCATCGTGCTGGAGGCGATGAAGATGGAACACATCGTCAAGGCGCCGGCCGACGGCGTGGTCGCCGCCATCTCCGTCACCACCGGCGATCAGGTGGAGTCCGGACAGGTGCTGGCCATCGTCAGTGCCGAAGCCAGTGCCGAAGAAGCCTAGGAGAGCGCACGTGGCACTGGACTTTCCGGGCCTGCTGGCCGATCTGCGTACCGAGTCCGACCATCTGCTCGGGGTCCTCCGTGGACTGACCGCGCAGCAGTGGGCGCTGCCGACCCCTGCGGCGGGCTGGACTGTCGCCGATCAGGTTTCGCACCTGGCGTTCTTCGACGACTCCGCGCGACTGGCGCTCACCGATGCCGAACAGTTCCGGGTGGAGGCTGAGGCGCTGATGGCCGACGGCATGGACTTCCCGGACCGGATCGCCGACGAGCACCGGGGCGATTCGCCAGAGTTCCTGCTCGGCTGGTTCACCCGGTCCCGCGGAGAACTCCTGGACGGTTTCGCCGCGGACGACCCGAAGCGCAGGCTGCCGTGGTTCGGTCCGGACATGAGCGTCGCATCGTCGGCGACCGCCCGGATGATGGAGACCTGGGCCCACGGCCAGGACGTCTACGACACGGTCGGCCTTCCCCATCCGCCCACGCGCGGACTGCGCAGCATCGCCCACCTCGGGGTCGCCACCTTCGCCTTCTGCCACAGCAACAACGGGTTACCGGTCCCCGACGAGCCGGTCCGGGTCGCCCTCGACGCCCCGGACGGGGAGTTGTGGACATGGGGACCCGACGATGCCGACAACATCGTCAGCGGCCCCGCAACGGATTTCGTGCTCACGGTCACCCAACGCCGACACTGGTCGGAAACCGGTCTCACGGTCACGGGACCGGTGGCCGAGGCATGGCTGGACATCGCACAGGCCTTCGCCGGTGCGCCGAGCCGCAAGGTGGCCGGCTGATGGACTTCACCGAACCCGACGAGCACCAGGATCTGCGCAAGGCCATCGCAGCCGTCACCGACAGCTACGGTCCCCAGTACTTCGCTGAACGTGCCATCGCCGCCGAGCCGACCACCGAACTGTGGCGGGATCTGGGCAAGCACGGATTCATCGGGATCAACATCCCCGAGGAGTACGGCGGCGGTGGCGCCGGCATGGTCGAGTTGACCATCGTATGCGAGGAGACCGCGGCCCGCGGCTGTCCGCTGCTGCTCCTGCTGGTGTCCAGCGCCATCTCAGGGGAGCTGCTCGCCCGCCATGGCAGTGCCGAACAGCGTTCGGAGTTCCTGCCGCGCATGGCATCCGGGGAGACGAAGGTGGTGTTCGCCATCACCGAACCCGACGCCGGATCGAACAGCCGCCAGATCAGCACCACCGCCATCCGGGACGGCGGCGACTACGTCATCAACGGCACCAAGTACTACATCTCCGGGGTGGACGAGGCCGAGGCACTGATCGTCGTCACCCGGACCGCCCCGGAGAAGCTGTCGCTGTTCCTGGTACCCACCGATGCCCCCGGTCTGGTCAAGCACCGGCTCCCGGTGGGCATCAGTGTTCCGGAGAAGCAGTTCACGTTGCACTTCGACAACGTGCGGGTGCCCGCCGCCAATCTGATCGGCACCGAGCACGACGGATTCCGCCAGGTCTTCGACGGGCTCAATCCGGAACGGTTCACCGGTGCGGCGGTGTGCGTCGGCGTCGGACGCCACGCCATCTCTCAAGGTGCGGACTACGCCCGCACCCGATCGGTGTGGGGGCCGCCGATCGGGTCCCACCAGGCGATCGCGCATCCCCTGGCCCAGGCCAAGATCAACGTGGATCTCGCCGCGATGATGACGATGAAGGCGGCCTGGTTGTTCGACCGCGGGCTGCCCGCCGGTGAAGCCTCCAACATGGCCAAGTTCGCCGCCGCCGAGGCGGCGGTGGCGGCGGTGGATCACGTCATCCAGCTGCACGGCGGTAACGGTCTGTCGACCGAGTACGGGCTGCTGCCCCAGTGGGGGTTGGCCCGCCTACTGCGTATCGCACCGGTCAGCCGCGAGATGATCCTGAACTACGTCGCCCAGCACAGCCTCGCGCTGCCCCGCTCCTACTGATGAGGACGCCATGAAACTCGGACTGCAACTTGGCTATTGGGGTGCCCACCCGCCCACCAACCACGCGGAGTTGGTGGCCGCCGCCGAGGATGCCGGCTTCGACACCATGTTCACCGCCGAGGCCTGGGGGTCGGACGCCTTCACGCCCCTGGCGTGGTGGGGCCGTCAGACTCAGCGGATGCGGCTGTGTACGTCGGTGGCCCAGCTGTCGGCCCGCACGCCGACCGCGTGCGCGATGGCGTCGCTGACCCTGGATCACCTCTCGGGCGGCCGGCACAGCCTGGGACTCGGCGTCTCCGGCCCACAGGTGGTCGAGGGCTGGTACGGCCAGCGATTCGCCAAACCACTGGCCCGCACCCGGGAGTACATCGACATCGTCCGCCAGGTGTGGGCGCGTGATGCCCCGGTCACCAGCGCGGGCCCGCACTATTCGCTGCCGTTGGGTGGGGAGGGCAGCACCGGACTGGGCAAGGCGCTCAAGTCGATCGTGCATCCCTTGCGGTCCGATATCCCGATCATGCTGGGCGCTGAGGGCCCCAAGAACGTCGCACTGGCCGCCGAGATCTGCGACGGCTGGCTGCCGCTGTTCTACTTCCCGAGGCTGGCCGGGATGTACAACGAGTGGCTCGACGAAGGCTTCGCCCGACCCGGGGCGCGGCGCAGCCGCGAGGACTTCGAGATCTGCGCCACCGCACAGATCATCGTCACGGATGACCGGGCCACCAGCCTCTCGCACATCAAACCCGTTCTGGCCCTGTACATGGGCGGGATGGGGGCCGAGGAGACCAACTTCCACGCCGATCTCTACCGGCGGATGGGCTACGCCGAGGTGGTCGACGACGTCACCAGGCTGTTCCGCTCTGGGCGCAAGGACGAAGCAGCCGCCGCGGTGCCCGACGAACTCGTCGACGACTCCGCCATCATCGGCGATATCGACTACGTACGAAAGCAGATCGGCGTGTGGGAAGCCGCGGGCGTCACCATGATGGTCGTTGCCGGACACAGCGCCGAGCACATCAGCGAGCTGGCGGAACTCCTTGATCCGTAGGACTACTCAGGCCGAGCGTCGCGTCGCCAGCATTGTCAGAACAGGTCCAAAGACACCGAGGGCGACTCCGCCTACGAGCCAGAAGGTCTCGTCGGCAGACGCACCCGTAACCGCGACAAACAGTCCCGCGAGCGCGCAAAGCAGCGATACCAGCGTAGGGAACAATGAACGGCCGTAGTGATGCTCATCGGACATGGTGAACTCGTCCATCAGAACAGGTACCGTCCGATCATCTCCGCCACCGCCGCGGGCTTGTCGCCACCCTCGAGCTCGACCGTGTGCTGGACGGTCAGTTGGACGGTGCTGTCGTCGACCTTCGTCGCATCCGCGAGAACCGATCGCACCCGGACGCGAGAACCCACCGGTACGGGCGCGATGAAGCGGACCTTGTTGAACCCGTAGTTGATCCCCATCCTGACGTTCTCGACGACGAAGCATTGCTTGCTCAGCGCCGGGATCAGCGACAGCGTCAACAGACCATGCGCGATCGTTGTGCCATAGGGGCTTTCGGCCGCAGCACGCTGCGGGTCGACATGGATCCACTGGTGATCTCCGGTGGCCTCGGCGAAGGTGTCGATCCGCGCCTGATCGACCAGCAGCCATTCGCTGGCACCCAATTCAGCACCGACCGCCGCGACGGCGTCGTCAATGGAGCTGAGCGTCCTCATACGTTGCGCTCGGCTTTGGCCGTCGCCGAGGCCGCCTGGCTGCGTTCCCTGGCCCGCACCCACTCGTCGTCGCTCATCGACGTCAGTGCCGCGAAGGTGTTGGGTCCGGCCAGTCGCTGCCCGCCATCCATCGCGATGGTCTCGCCGGTGAGGTAGTCACACGCGTCGGAGAACGCGAAGATGGTCAGATTGGCGAGTTCGTCGATGGTGCCGGTACGACCGAGCGGAATCTGGTCGGCCTGGGTCGCGCCCGCGGAGCTCTCCTCGGTCGGGTTGAGCATCTCCCAGGCGTACTCGGTCGGGATCGGCCCCGGCGCAAGCGCATTGAGCCGGATCCCGTAACGCCCCCACTCGACGGCCAGCGACATCGTCATCGCGTGGACGGCGGCCTTGGCCATCGCCGACGGGACCACGAACGCCGACCCACTCCACACCCAGGTGGTGAGGTTGGAGAGCACCGAACCGCGCAAGCCCTCGGCGATCCAGCGCTTGCCGACGGCCAGCGTGGTGTTGAATGAGCCCGTCATGACGGTCGAGGTCACCGCCTCGAACGCCCGCGGGCTGAGGGTTTCCGTCGGTGCGATGAAGTTGGCGGCCGCGTTGTTGAGCACACCGGTCAACGGACCGTGTTCATCCCAGATCTCGCCGACCGCCGACGACACCGCCTCGAAATCCCGGACGTTGACGGCTTGATAGTGCGCAGTGCCCGGGAAGCCGGCCGAGATCTCCGCCACCGCCTCGGCCAGGACGTTCTCCCGCCGACCCCAGATGTGCACCTGGGCGCCGTGGGCGACCAGGCGGGCGGCCACACCCCGTCCCAGTCCCGTTCCGCCACCGGTGATCAGAATCCGCTTGCCGGCCAACGCGTCCGGGGCATAGATGCTCACAGGCCGAGGCTCTTGCCGATGATGTCGCGCTGAACCTCGTTGGCACCGCCATAGATCGGGGGCGCCAACGCCTTGCGGACCTGAAGCTCCATTCCGTACTCGACGGTGTAGCCGTTGCCGCCCATCAGTTGCACGCCTTCCAGCGCCGCCTGTTTGGCGATCTCCGTGCACTTGAGTTTGGCGATCGAACCCTCTCGCGCCAGCTGATCCTCCAGGCCAGCGTCGATCTGCGCCGCCACCTGGTACACGTAGGCGCGGCAGCAGTCGATCTCGGCGACCAGGTCGGCGAGCCGGTGCCGCACCGCCTGGAAGCTGCCGAGCGAACGGCCGAACTGCTCGCGCTGCTTCACATAGGCGATGGTGTCCTCGACGGAGCGCCGCGCCGCGCCGATGGACATCGCCGCGATGATCAGCCGCTCCACGTTGAGACCGCGCATCAACCGGTGCCAGGCGTCGTCGACCCCACCGACGACGTTCGCGGCGGGCACGGCGACGTCGGTGAAGAACACCTCGTTGACGGTGTGGCCGTCCATCGTCTCGATCGGCTTGATCTCCAAACCCGGTGTGTCGGTGGTCAGGTACAGCAGGGTGAGGCCCTTGTGTTTGGGGCCGTCGGTGGAGGTCCGGGTCAACACCAGCAGATGGTCGGCAAGGTGTGCGGCGGTGATCCAGATCTTCTGCCCGTTGACGATGAACCGGTCGCCGTCGCGCACCGCGCGGGTGCGCACCGATCCCAGGTCGGAGCCGGCACCGGGTTCGGACAGCGCGATCGCCTCGAAGCGTCCGGCGCAGAGGTTGCCCAGCACCTCTTTCTTCTGCTCCTCGGTGCCGTGCCGCAGGTAGGTCTGCGCCGCGGTCAGCCCGGTTCCGTAGGCGTGGATGGGCGCCTGCCCGCGTGCGGTCTCCTCCAGGAAGATGCACTCCTCGACCATGCCGGCCCCGCCGCCGCCGTACTCGGCGGGAAGTGAGACCCCCAACCAGCCCAACTCGGCCAGCCGCAGCAACAGCCCGGGACTGTTCGACAACGTCCCGCCCTCGGTCAGCGCGCGCCGCTGCTCCGGGGTGGCGCAATGCTCCGCGCAGAACTGCTCGATCGCGGTGGCGAAATCCTGTTGCTCGGCGGTGAACAACGCCACGTCAGTTGCCCCGATATGGCGCGAAGTCCGGCGAACGCTTCTCGTTGAAGGCGGTGACACCCTCCTTGGCCTCCGGGGTTTCCCCGAAGAGCTTGAGGTTGGAGTAGGCCATCTGACCGAGCGAGGCGAACTGCTCGGTGTCGGCGTTGAAGGACTGCTTGAGCACCTTCAGCGAGGTGGGCGACAGCTGCAGGATCTCGTCGGCCCAGGCGCGCACCTCGGCCCTGAGCTGGTCGGCGGGCACCACCTTGTTGACCAGTCCCCACTCGTAGGCCTGCTGCGCGGAGTAGCGCCGGCACAGGAACCAGATCTCCCGGGCGCGCTTCTCCCCGATCACCCGGGCCAGATACCCGGTGCCGAAGCCGGCGTCGAACGAACCGACCCGCGGGCCGTTCTGCCCGAACACCGCGGTCTCCGAGGCAATGGTCAGATCACAGAGCACGTGCAGGACGTGGCCGCCGCCGATGGCGAAGCCGTTGACCGCCGCGATCACCGGCTTGGGTGCGTCGCGGATCACCCGGTGCAGCGAGTCCACCTCGAACAGCCCACTGTCCGACGGGCCGTAGTCACCGGTCTCGGCCCGCTGCTTCTGGTCACCGCCGGTGCAGAACGCCTTCTCGCCCGCACCGGCCAGGCAGATGACGCCGACCTCGGAGCTTCCCCAGGCCATCTTGAAGGCCTTGATGAGCTCGTCGACGGTGCGGGCGCGGAACGAGTTGTACCGATCCGGGCGGTTGATGGTGATCCAGGCCAGGCCGTTGTCGACCTCGTAGGTGATGTCGGTGAAGTCGGTCATGCTGTCGCCCTTCGTCTTTGATAGGCCGGCTGGTACTGGGTCGGACGGTGGCCCGCACCCGGTTGGTGCAGGTTTGGTCATACCATAATACCAAAACTCGGGGTCATCAAGACTCGGGTTGCAGGAGTGCTCAACTCTCCCGGAACTCATCGGGCAGCGACTGCGCGGTGTTCTCCCGGTTCCGGAGTTCGACCCTGCGGATCTTGCCGGAGATCGTCTTCGGCAGATCGAAGAACTCGATTCGCCGGATGCGTTGGTAGGGGGCGAGGTTCTCGCGCGCGTGGGCGAATATGGCGTCGGCGGTGGCCCGGTCGGCAGGCCAGCCGGACGCCAGGCTGATGTAGGCCTTGGGCACCGCCAGCCGGAGGTCGTCCGGGGCAGGCACCACGGCCGCCTCGGCCACCGCCGGATGTTCGATGAGCACGCTCTCCAACTCGAACGGCGAGATCTTGTAGTCCGACGCCTTGAACACGTCGTCGGTGCGGCCGATGTAGGTGATGTAGCCATCCGAGTCGCGGCTGGCCACGTCGCCGGTGTGGTAGTAGCCGCCGGCGGTCACCGCATCGTTGCGTTCAGGGTCGCCGAGGTAACCGGTCATCAGGTCCACCGGTCGGCTCGCCAGCCTCAGGCAGATCTCGCCCTCGTCTGCCGCCCCGCCGGTGATCGGATCGACGATCTCCACCGGAACGCCGGGCAACGGCCGGCCCATCGATCCGGGCTTGACGCGCGCACCCGGGGTGTTTCCGATCAGCGCGGTGGTCTCGGTCTGTCCGAAGCCGTCCCGGATCGTCAGACCCCAGCCATCGCGAACCCGTGCGATCACCTCGGGGTTCAGCGGCTCGCCGGCGCCCATGGCTTCTCGCAGCGCGGGCGGCCTCTCACCGAGGTGGGCCTGAATCAGCATGCGCCACACCGTCGGAGGGGCGCACAGCGAGGTCACGGCAACGTGCTGCAATACGTCGAGGAATCGGGCGGGGTCAAACCGGGCGTAGTTGTACGCCACGATGGTGGATTCGGCGATCCACGGCGCGAAGAACGAGCTCCACGCATGTTTGGCCCAGCCCGGGGAGCTGATGTTGAGATGGACGTCGCCCGGCGACAATCCGATGAAGTACATGGTGGACAGGTGGCCGACCGGATACGACCGGTGGGTGTGCTCGACGAGCTTGGGGTGGCTCGTGGTGCCGGAGGTGAAGTAGACGAGCATGGGGTCGTCGGGGGCGGTGGTGGTAGCGAATGGTGCCGGCGAGTCGACGGCGTCAGAGTCCCGGTAAAGATGCCACGGCGCAGCCGCATCACCCACCGCGATCCGGCCGTAATCGCCGGGAACGTCGGCGAACTTGTCGGTCTCCTCCGCGTTGGTGATGACGTGGCGGACCCCGCCGCGTGAGAGCCGGTCGCCCAGATCCTTGGGACCCAGTGCGGTGGTGGCCGGCAGGATGACCGCGCCGAGTTTCATGACGGCCAGCATCGACTCCCACAACTCGACCTGGTTTCCCAGCATCAACATCACCCGGTCACCGCGTTGAACACCGCACCCGGCGAGCCACCGTGCGACACGATCGGACCGAAGGGCCATCTCGTCGAAGGAGAACGACTCGTCGGGGCCGTGGTCGCCGACGATGCGCAGCGCGGTTCGCGGGTTGCCGCGCGCGACATGATCGAACCAGTCGATCGCCCAGTTGAATTGGGGGCCCACGTCCGGCCATTGGAACCCGGCGGCCACGGCTTCGTAGTCCTCGCGATGGGTGATCAGGTGGTCGCGGGCGGCGCGGTAGGCCCGGCTTGCCGCGCTGGCTTCGGTCATCGTCGCCTCCTGGAAGTTACTATCTCGGTATTCGGGATCGTTCCCGCTGAAGGAGGCCATGGATGGCACGCCGTGAACCGGCGGCGCGCTCGTCGCGGGCCGAGGTGGTGGCCGCCGACCTCGAGCACGAGATCATGTCCGAGCGACTCCAGGTCGGGGCTCACCTTGGCCGGCGCGCGGAGTTGATGGACCGGTTCGGCATCAGCCCCACGGTGATGAACGAGACCTTGCGGATTCTGCGCGACCGCGACCTGGTGTCTGTGCGCCCGGGGCCGGGCGGCGGTATCACCGTCGCCAACACGCCGCCGCAGGTGCGCACCGGGGCGCTGGACCTGTGGTTCCAGCCGTCCAACCCGCATCCCCTCGACCTCTTCGAGGCGCGCCTGTATCTGGAGTTCGGTCTCACCAAGGCCGCTTTCGAGCGCGCCACCAGTGCCGACATCGCGGCGATGCGTGACGCGATGGTGCAGATCCGGGCCAGCCGGGAGGCACGGGAATTCTTCGACGCGGTGTTGAATTTCCACGCTGTCGTCGCGGCCGCGGCCCACATCCCCGTACTCGAGGGAATGCACCAGCTCATGATCACCAGCATCAAGGCGGTGCTGAGCCGGGTGACCTTCGTCAACGACCATGAGCCCATGGTGGCCAGCAGCCTGGTGGTCCACGACGACATCGTCGCCGCCATCGCCGTCCATGATCAGGCCGCGTTCGTGGAGGCGATCAATCGGCACGATCGCGACCTCATCCGAGCCGACGACCCAGAGCGCACCCCGCACACACCGCAACACCCGTAAGTCCTGCGAGTTCCCGCGCATCACATCGTTCCGCGCTGCCGTGAGGCTGCCTGCATGCGCTACTCCTGGACGCCGAGCGGATGTGATCCACAACATTCTGCATAAACATCTTGAATTATGGATGCATAATAATCTAGGCTCGGGATCGACATCCTGTCATCACCCCGGAGGTCGTCATCACCTCTCGCACGCCCTGCGGCCTGATCGACGTGCACACCCACGCCGTGGATCCGGACCTGCCCGACCTGAGCCGGCGATACAGCCGCGACAGCTGGCCGAGCGTCGAGTGCATCGGCGAGAACACGGCGTGGCTGCACTACGGTGACCGGCGCTACCGGCAGATCGACCACCGCTGCTGGTCAGCGGATGCCCGTCTAGCCGACATGGACCGCGACGGCGTTGCGATGCAGGTGATCTCGCCGATCCCGGTGACCTTCTGTTACGAAGCCGATCCCGCCGGGGCGGCGGAACTCGCTGCCGCGCAGAACGACTTCTTCGCCCGGCTGGTCGCCGAGCATCCGACCCGGTTCGCCGCACTGGGTGCGGTCGCGTTGCAGGACACGGATCTTGCGGTCTCCGAGCTACGCCGGTGCATGAGACGCCCGGGTTTCCTGGGGGTGGAGATCGCCACCCAGGTCCGCGGTTGCGAGCTCGCCGACGAGCAGTTCGACCGGTTCTTCGCGGTCGCGCACGAGTTGGGGGCGCTGGTGCTGGTGCACCCTCGCGACGAGGACCTGCCCGCTCGAATGGCCGGGCTGCCGATGGGGTTCGGGGCGGGCATGCCGATCGAAACCGCCACCGCGGCGGCCGCACTGTTGACCAGCGGCGCGCTGGTTCGCAGGCCTGCTGTCCGGTTGTGTCTGGCGCACGGCGCGGGTGCTCTCCCCGCGATCATCGGCAGACTGGACAAGGGCGTCCAGATCGGCGGAATGGCAACGGATTCCGCGGAGCTGCCGAGTCGACTGGCCACCTCATTGTGGTGTGACTCGCTTACCTACAACCGGACCGCACTGCTGTCCGCGACGGAGGTCGTGGGCGCCGATCACGTGGTGTTCGGCTCCGACTATCCCTTCCCCGCGGTACCCGATCCGATCGACCACATCGTCGCCGGGCTGCCCGCCGGCCTCAAAGACCAAATCAGCAGAACGAATCTGGAGAGAATCTATGGCGCGCTTCCTCGGACTGGGCCTCACGCACTATCCGCTGCTGGCGGGGACGGATGAGCACATGGCCAGCCTGTTGCGCTGGACCCTCACCGACCCCGACATCCCCGAGTCAGCCAAGGACCCCTCGAACTGGCCCGAACTGATGCGACGGGAGTGGGGTGCCGACAAGGGTGTCGGCGCAGCCGCGGAGCATCGAAAAGCTCTGGTCGACAACCTCGCCCGCTGCCGCGCCGCCCTCGACGAATTCCAGCCGGACGTCGTCGTGGTCTGGGGAGACGATCAGTACGAGAACTTCCGGGAGGAGATCATCCCCCCGTTCTGCGTCCTGGCCTACGACGATCTAGAGACCGAACCGTTCGAGCTGATGAACGAAAGGGGCAGCCCCAACGCCTGGGACCTGCCCGAACACACGACGATCACGGTGCATGGCAGCGCCGACAAGGGTCGTTGGCTGACAAATGAACTCATCGACCGCGGATTCGACATGGCGTACTCCTACCGCAAGCGCGAGAACTCTGCTTTCCCGCACGCGATCGTCAACACCCAGCTCTTTCTCGACTATCCCGATGCCGGCGCGGCCTTCCCCTATCCCCTGTTGCCGATCACGGTGAACTGCTACGGCCCGCACGTGATCGCCCGTCGGGGCGGTTTGGTGACCTTCGCCCAAGCCAGAGGCGAACGTCTGGACCCGGTCGGTCCCTCGCCGGCGCGCTGCTTCGCACTCGGTCGCGCCGTGGCGCAGGCGTTCGCCGGTACCGACCTACGGGTCGCCCTGGTGGCGTCGTCGAGTTGGTCGCACGCCTTCCTCGTCGACAAGACCTGGCACATCACCCCGGACACGGAGTCCGACCTGCGCCTGTATGGGCTGCTCAAGGACGGCGACTGGGATTCCTGGCAGGCGACCCCCACGGCGGACCTCCTCGAGTCGGGCCAGCAGGAACTCCTGAACTGGTTCTGTATGACCGGGGCCGCCGCCGAACTCGGACTTGAGCTCACCTGGTCGGACATGGTCGTCACCGACGTCTTCAACTCCAACAAGTGCTTCGCGATCTACCAGGAAGGCGAAACCAAGTGACCTCAGTCGTGACCCAGTCACACACCATCGATGCGGGCGGTATCGACACCGCCTATCTGGAGGCGGGATCCGGGGAGCCGGTGCTGATGCTGCACGGGTCCGGACCCGGAGTTTCCGGAACGGCGAACTGGCAGCTGAACATCGGGCCGCTCTCGGAACGCTTCCATGTGCTCGCCCCGGACATCGTCGGGTTCGGCGCCACCGCGCGACCCGAGGATGTCGTCTACTCGCTGCGCACCTGGACCGACCATGTCTGGGCCTTTCTGGACGCGAAGGGCATCAACCGGACGGCGATCGTGGGCAACTCGCTCGGCGGGCGCATCGCGCTGCAGATGGCGACGGATCATCCCGACCGGATCAGCCGGATGGTGCTCATGGGCTCGCCCGGCGTCGGCATGACCCCGACCGAAGGCTTGGCGGCGCTGCGGGCCTACGAGCCCTCCCCTGAGGCTATGCGCCATCTTCTGAAGAACTTCTTCGCGGTGAACCCCGACCTGATCACCGAGGAACTGGTGAAGATCCGGTACGAGGCCAGCGTCGCCGACGGCGCCTACGAGGCCTACCGCGCAATGTTCTTCGATCCCAGACACAAGGGATCCGAGCTGGCCATTACCGCCGAGGAGGTACGCACCATCACCACGCCGACCCTGCTCATCCACGGGCGGGAGGACAAGGTCGTGCCCCTGGCGGTCTCGATCACCATGCTGGACCTCCTGCCCAACGCAGACCTGCACGTCTTCAGCCGATGCGGACACTGGACCCAGATCGAGCGCGCAGACGAGTTCTCCGCGCTGGTCGCAACCTACTTGGAGCGCTCATGAGCACCGTTGAAGATTGGACCACCGCGGTAACCGCGACGCCGGCCGCCGAACCACTGGTGGTCGACGACCAGGACCGCCAGACCTTCCGGGTACACCGCTCGGCGATGACCTCTCCGGAGGTGCATCGCGCCGAGATGGAACGGGTCTTCGGCCACTCCTGGCTCTACGTCGGTCATGAGTCCGAGATCCCCAAGCCCGGCGACTTCGTCCGCCGGAAGCTCGCCGGCCGGCCGATCTTCATGGTCCGGGGCGCGAAGAGCGGCGACGTCAACGTTTTTCACAACTCGTGCACACACCGCGGCGCGCTGGTGTGCCGGCAGGACTCCGGCAACGCGAAGGTCTTCCAGTGCTTCTATCACGCCTGGTCGTTCGACAGCGAGGGCAACCTCAAGGGTGTACCCGACCGGGAGGGGTACTCCAACGGACTGAACTTCGAGGAACTGGGGCTGGCCCGGGTAGCGCGGGTGGAGTCCTACCGCGGATTCGTCTTCGCCAGCTTCGATCCCGCCATCGTCGACCTGTCGACCTGGCTGGCCGGCGCCAAGGAATATCTGGACCTGGTGATCGACGGGTGCGGCGGCTCGGTCGAGATCATCAAGGGCACAAACGAATACAGCTTTGACGCGAACTACAAGCTGCTGGTCGAGAACAGCGCCGACGGCTACCACGCGGCCTCCACTCACGACACCTACTTCAAGTACCTGGTGTCGCTGGGGACCGACCTGCAGGGTGGGGTCATCGGTAAAGCGGTGAAACTCGGCAACGGGCACGCAGTCATCGAATACTCGTCGCCTTGGGGTCGCCCTGTCGCCAAGTGGGAGCCGCTGTTCGGCGAGGAGGCCAGGGTCGAGATCGACCGCATCCGAGCCGAACTCGTCGAGCGCTACGGCGCGGAGAGGGCGCACAAGATGTGTGAGGTGAACCGCAACCTCATCATCTATCCGAATCTGATCATCAACGACATCATGGCCGTCACGGTCCGCACGATGTTCTCACCGGCACCGGATCGCGTCGATGTCACCGCCTGGGAGCTGGCCCCCCAAGATGAGCCGCAGGCCCTGCGCGACCGGCGGCTCGACAGCTTCCTGACTTTCCTGGGGCCGGGCGGCTTCGCCACCCCGGACGACGTCGAGGCGCTCGAATCCTGCCAGCAGGGCTTCTCCAGCGGCGGTGTGGAGTGGAACGACATCTCCCGCGGCATGGGCCGCGGAGCGATGGCCAACGATGAGGAACAGATGAGGGAATACTGGCGACGGTGGCAGCAGCAGATGGGTGACGCGGCGGATCTGGGCGGTGCGCGATGACCGCCGCAGCGAAGGTCGTGACACGGGCCGAGGTCGAGGATTTCCTCTACCACGAGGCCGCTTTGCTCGATGACTGGGACCTCGACGGCTGGCTGGAACTCTACGAGCCCGACGCCAAGTACGAGGTGCCGTGCAATGACAAGCTCGACGCCGACCCCAGCCGCGACCTCCTGCTCATCGACGACGACCACCGCCGCATGCAGGCCCGTGTGGAGCGGCTGAACAACCGCCGGGCACACCGCGAGTACCCGCACTCCCGCACCAACCATCAGGTCTTCAACGTGCGGTTCGATCCGGCCGGCCGGGACGACGGGGAGATCGCGGTACTCGCCTCCTTCACGGTGTGGCGGTGTCGGGCCGGGCGGACGAGCACCTATGTGGGGCGGTACCGGTATCGGTTACGGCCGACCGGGGACAGCTTCCGGATCGCCCACAAGCGGGTCGAACTCGATCTCACCGACCTTCGCGAAGTCGGCGACGTGGCGATCATCTTGTGAGCGCTCCGCTCGACGGCCGAACGGCCATCGTCACCGGGGCAGCGTCGGGAATCGGCCTCGGTATCGCCGACCGGCTGATCGCCGACGGGGCACGGGTGTTCGTGGCCACTCGATCGCAGGCGGACCTCGACCGGGTGGCCACGACGATTTCCGTCGCCGGCAGCTTCGTCGGCGAACTGCAGAAGCCCGGGGCGGCAGACGACCTCGTGACGGCAGCGATACCGGTCCTCGGTCACGTCGATATTCTGGTGAACAACGCCGGTGGCGGGGTGATCAAACCGACCTTGGAGCACACCGAGGAGACTCTGCAGGCCACCATCGACAACAACTTGTGGACCACGATGCGCTGCGTGCGAGCGGTGTTGCCGCACATGGTGTCTCGAGGCCATGGCCGCATCATCAACATCGGCGCCGACTCGGTGCGTACCGGATTGATGGATCACGCCATGTACAACGCCGCAAAGGGTGGCGTGCACGCGATGGTCACCGGACTGGCCCGAGAGTTCGCCGGATCGGGGATCACCGCCAACACCGTGGCACCGTGCTACGTGCTCACCCCCGAACTGGCCACGCTTTTCGACTCCGGTGAGGCCCCGCCCCGACTTTTGGAGGTCGTCGAGCAGGGCACCGCGATCGTTCCGATCGGGCGGCCGGGCGAGCCGGCGGAGGTCGCCGCCGCCGTCGCCTTCCTGGCCGGCGAGGACAGCAGATTCATCACCGGCCAGACGATCTACGTCAACGGCGGCGCCAGCATGGGCTGACGCCCACCCGGCCTGCGCAGACCCGTCGACTGGTGACTGAAAAACCCTCCTAAGGGGGACGCAGTTGGCTCGGCGCCGCAATTAGCGTGACGCCATGACCTCCGTCTCAGCCGATCTCGCCGGCTACCCCGCCCGCTATTTCGCCGCCTGGACCCAGCGTGACCTCGTCACCGCCCTGGACGTGATCGCCGAGGGCATCGAGTGGCAGGACCCGTCGCTGCCCGAGCCCATCACCGACCGCGACGGCGCCGCCGGGTTCTTCACGGCGGCGTGGAGCGGATTCCCCGACATGGCCTTCCACGCGATCGGTCAGCCACTCGTCGACACCGCCAACAACCGGGTCACCCAGGAGTGGCGGATGACCGGCACCCACACCGGTGAGGGCTTCCCGCCCGGTGTGCCACCGACGGGCCGGGCCTTCGACGTCACCGGAATGGACGTCTGGGAGGTCGACGGCGCCGGCCGAGCGGTCTCGGTGCACGCCTACTGGAACGTCGCAACCCTGTTGACCCAACTCGGCCTGGTCTGAGTGCACGCGGTCGTCATCCACGAGTTCGGCGACCCGACAGTCCTGCGGCCCGACTCCTTCCCCGACCCGACCGATAGACCGGGTTGGGTGACCGTGGAACTCAAAGCCGCGGCCTTGAATTGGCATGACGTGCTGGTCCGCCAGGGCCGCTACCGATCCCCGCTGCCCCATGTCATCGGTGCCGACGGTGCCGGGATCCGTCGCGACACCGGTGAGCACGTGGTGATCGTGCCCTCGCTGCACTGGGGTGACCGCGACGAAGCCCCCGGTCCCGGCTGGGAGATCCTCGGCGACCACATCCCGGGAACCTACGCCGAACTGGTCAGCGTCCCGGCGGAATGCCTGGCACCCAAACCGGCCGGGTTCAGCTGGGCCCAAGCAGCCGCTCTGCCCCTCGTCGGGCTGACCACCTATCGCGCCCTGTTCAGCCGGGGCCGGCTGCGGGCCGGCGAGTCGATGCTGGTGGTCGGTGCGGGTGGCGGAATCGCCACCATGGCAGTGCAATTGGCTTCCCGCTCGGGGGCGTCGATCTTTGTGACCTCCTCGTCCACCGAGAAGATCGCCCAGGCGAGGTCCGTAGGCGCCACCGGCGGTGTGCTGCACACCGACCCGGACTGGCCGGAGCAGGCCCGACAACTGTCGCCGTCCGGTCGCGGCTTCGACCTGGTCCTGGACCCGGTCGGGCGCTGGCCGGAATCCGTTCGCGCACTGCGACCGGGCGGCCGGCTGGTGGTGCTGGGGGCGAACGCCGCGGAAGCCGCCCCGATGGATGTTCGCGCCTTCTACTTCGGCCAGTACGACCTACTCGGCACGACGATGGGCAATATTCGCGACTTCGCCGGGCTGATCGGCCTGCTGGCCGAACATCGGGTGCCGCCACCGGTGATCGACCGGATCTTCCCCCTCGACCAAGCCGCCGAGGCCCATGAACACCTCGAGAATGCCCAGGGATTCGGCAAGACCGTATTGGAGATCGCATGACCCAGCTCGTCGCCTACGACCCGCGCCCCGTCGGCCCCGAACCGGACGCCCCGCTGGCCGCCTACCTGATCCTCGATGACCCGCAGCGGCGTAACGCGTTGTCCGACAGCCTGCTCGATCAGTTGACAGACGGCCTCAACCGCGCGGCCGCCGACCCGAGCGTGCGCGTGATCGTGCTGACCTCGTCCCACGAGAAGGTGTTCTCCTCCGGCGGCAACCTCGACGCGTTTGCCGACACCCGCCCGACCATCACCAAATACGCCGGGCTCAACCGCTTCCCGGACCTGTTCCGAACCTTGACCGCGATCAACAAGCCGGTGGTGTGCGCCGCGAACGGCGATGTCCTCGCCGGGGCGCTCGGGATCGCGTTGGCCTGCGACCTGGTGATCGCCAAGCAGTCGATCCGGCTGGGCTGCCCCGAGATCAACATCGGGGCGTTCCCGTTCATGATCTCCGCGCTGATCTTCCGGGCGACCGGGCGGCTGACCGCCAACGAATTGATGATGACCGGCCGGCTGTTGACGGCGGCCGAGGCCCTCGACGCCGGACTGCTGAACCGCGTCGTGCCCGACGAGCAGTTCGACGATGCCGTGCGCGACTGGGTCGCCACCATCGCGTCGAAGTCCCCGCTGCTGTTGGGGCTCGGCAAGAAGGCACTCGCCGCGACCCGGGACCTGCCCCTCGACGCGGCGCTGGACTACCTGCAGGCACAACTGGCCCTGGCCTTCACCAGCGAGGACCTCGCCGAGGGGGTGCGCGCCTTCAAGGAGAAGCGTGCCCCGGTCTGGCGCAACGCCTGATAAGGACGCCCTTGCCATTTTGGTCTGACCATAATAAGGTTTCGATAATTTATGAAGGGATGAGCAGCGATGAAGCCTGGTAAGCACACCGATCGCTACACGCCCGAGGACATCCGTGCCTATCGCGACGCGGGGCTGTGGGGCGACGAGACCCTCTTCGACCTGCTGTCGCTTCAGGCCGACGCTCGTCCGGACAAGGTCTTCGCCACCGACGGGCAGCGCTCGCTCACCTACCGGGACTTGCACGACTCCGCACTGCGGCTGGCCGCCGGGTTCCACGCCCGAGGCTGGCGGGCCGGTGACACCGTCGCCGTGCAGCTGCCCAACTGGGTCGAGTTCATCGAAGTGGTCGCCGCGCTGTCCCGGCTCGGGATCATCACCGTACCGATCATGCCGATCTACCGCCGCGACGAGGCCGGCTACGTCGTCGGGAACGCCGAGGCACGGGCGGTGATCGCCCCGTCGACGTTCAAAGGCTTCGACTACCTCGGCATGTACCGCGATGTGCGCACCGAACATCCGGAGCTGGAGATCCTGGTGGTGCGTCCGGATGCCGACGCCCTTGTGGTCGTCGATGAAAGTGACAGCGGTGTCAGCACATTGGACTCCGCACGCGCCGAGACGGTACCAGCCGAGTCCGACCTGCCGGCCCAGACGAGCGCCGACGAGCCGTTCCTGATCGTCTACACCTCTGGCACCACCTCCCGGCCAAAGGGCTGCGTGCACACGTTCAACACCTACTGCTCGGGAGCGCGCAGTCTCACCAAGGCATTCGGCTACACCGAATCCGACGTGCAGTTCGGCCCCTCTCCGATCACCCATACCACTGGCCTGGTGACCAGCGTGCTGGTGCCGTTGCTCAACGGCGCAGCGACCCACGTGATGGCCGAGTGGGAGCCGGTGCGTGGTGCGGCCGAAATCGCCAGGTTCGGCTGCACCCAGGCCGTCACCGCAACCACCTTCCTACAGATGCTGCTCGAAGCGTTCGACCCGGACCGCGACGACCTGTCCAGCCTTCGCCTGTGGGTATGCGCCGGCGCCCCGATTCCCCGCGCCGTCGTCGAGCGTGCCCATGACACACTGCCCCATCTCAAGGTCCTGAGCCTGTACGGCCGCAGCGAGAACCTCATGACCACAACCTGCACGGTCACCGACGACACCAGTCGGGCACTGAACTCCGACGGCTCCGCAATGGACGGACACACTGTTGCCATCGTCGATGAAGAGGGCCGTGAGGTTCCCCGCGGCGCCGAAGGGGATATCGCCTATCGCGGACCGTCGCACATGATCGGCTACCTGGGTAATCCGGAGGAGACCGACGCCCTGTTCACCCCCGACGGATTATCGCGGTCCGGTGATCTCGGCGTGATGGACGCCGACGGCTTCGTCAGGGTCACCGGGCGGCTCAAGGACATCATCATCCGGGGTGGCATGAACATCAGCGCCCGAGAACTCGAGGAGCACCTCGTGTCACATCCGGCGCTGAGTGACTCAGCCGTCGTGGGCTACCCCGATGACCGACTCGGCGAGCGTGTCGCCGTCTTCGTCGTCGCCCGCGATGGTCATCCCGAACCGACCGTGGAGGAGTTGAGGGCCTACCTCACCGGACACGGCGTGGCGATCCAGAAGACGCCCGAGCAAGTCATCGGCGTCGAGAGCCTGCCCATGACGGCCACCGGCAAGGTACAGAAGCACCAGCTGCGCGAACACGCCGCCAAGATCGTCGAGGCAGGAAAGTAGAAGCACCGGAATGGAACTCAAGGACGGTCCCGCCGAAGCAGACTTCCGCCGACAGATCCGGGCCTGGCTGGCCGACACCGTGCCCGCGCTCGGCGGCCCCGAACCGCATCGACTCGAAGACAAGCGCGACTACTGGGGACGCTGGCAGCGCCTGCTGTTCGACGCCGGCTACGCCGGCTTGTCCTGGCCCACCGAATTCGGGGGCGGTGGGGCGGACGCCAAGATCAAGGCGGTCTTCACCGAGGAGATGGACCGCGCCGGCGCACCGGAACGGCTCAACATCATCGGCGAGGACTTCGGTGGTCCGACGATCATCGCCTTCGGCACACCCGAACAGCAGCAGCGCTACCTGCGGCCGATCCTCACCGGTGAACACATCTGGTGTCAGTTGTTCTCCGAACCGGAATCCGGCTCCGACCTGGCATCGCTGCGGACGGCGGCGGTCAAGGTCGACGGCGGCTGGAAGATCACCGGCCAGAAAATCTGGACCAGCCGCGCCCAACTGGCGGCCCACGCAATACTTTTGGCCCGCACCGGCGGCGGTCCCCGACATCGGGGCATCACCTACTTCCTGCTCGACATGGCGGCGCCCGGGGTGCGCGTCCGCCCCCTCGATCACATGCTCGGCGAGGCCGAGTTCAACGAGGTGTTCCTCGACGACGTCTTCATCCCGGACTCCGACGTCGTCGGCGACGTCGACGACGGCTGGCGGGTCGCGATGGGCACGCTGGCGTTCGAGCGCGTCGCCATCGCAACGGGTCGGGTCAACACCACCGGAGCCGTCAACGACCTGATCGGCGAGATCGCCGGACTCACGGGTGACGACGGTCGCCCGTTGGGCGCCGACCCGCTGATCCGGCAGCGCATCGCGGACCTCTACGGCCGCGCACTGACGCATTATTCGATCAGCCAGCGGGTGATCAGCGGGGCAGCCAGCGGAGAGCCGCCGGGACCGGTCACCTCGATCGGGAAACTGTTCTTCTGCCCACTGGTGGAGGACATCGCCGACTTCGGCCTGTCGCTGTCGCCGTTGGACGGCCAGTTCTCGTTGCCGGACAAGGACTCCACCGCCACCGACGCCGCCGCGGAACGCTGGCTGCGGCTGGCCAACCAGGGCCGGGGCACCGCGATCGCCGGCGGTTCGACGTTCATCCAACGCAACATCGTCGCTGAGCGCATTCTCGGCATGCCCAGGGAGTGACGGCTATGAAGGACTACGTCTGGCTGCCCACATCGGACTACGTCGACAACGCCAACGTCACCCGGCTGGCCCACCGGCACGGCCTGCGCGACATCGCCGAGCTGCGCGAACGCTCGGTGGCCGATCCCGCCTGGTATTGGAACGCCGTGCTGGACGATCTCGGCATCGAGTTCGCCACACCGCATACCGAGGTGCTGGACCTCAGCCACGGCATCGAGCATCCGGACTGGTTCGTCGGAGCCGAGCTCAACGTCGTCGATGCCTGCCTGCGCCGCTGGCGGGACGCCGGTCCGGACCGCATTGCCGTGCGGCACGAGGCCGAAGACGGATCGGGCCGCACCATGACCTTCGGCGAACTGGCCGAGCAGGTCGCCCGCGCGGCGGCCGGCCTCAAGCGGCTCGGCATCGGTCGCGGCGATGCGGTGGGGCTCTACCTGCCGATGATCCCGGAGGCGGTGGTGGCGGTCTACGCCGTCGCCGCCCTGGGTGCGGTTCTGGTGCCGCTGTTCTCCGGCTTCGCCGCCGCGGCGATCTCCTCGCGGCTCAACGACGCCGACGTCAAGGCCGTGGTGGTGGCCGACGGAACGGTCCGGCGGGGACGGACGGTGGCGATGCTGCCCCAGCTGATCACCGCTCTGGCGGATTGCTCGACCGTCGAGCACCTCATCGTGATCGAGAATGTGGGCGCGGCAACCGATGCGGGGGGCGACGTCGCACTGACCCACTGGTCGAAGTTGACCGCCGCGCCGGCCGAACTCGTCACCGAGTGTGTCCCCGCCATGCATCCGCTGATGCTGGGATACACCTCCGGAACCACCGGGCGACCCAAGGGCGCGGTGCACACCCACGCCGGCTTCCTCGTGAAGACAGCGAGCGAGGTCGCCTACTCCTTCGACATGACCAGCGACGGGGCGTTCTGCTGGATCACCGACATGGGCTGGATCATGGGACCGCTGTCGATCATCGGCACCCATGCCAACGGCGCCACCCTGGTGCTCTACGAGGGCTCCCCCGACGTTCCCGACAACTATCGGTTGTGGGATCTCGTTGAGCGACACCGCATCTCCATGCTGGGCGTCTCGCCGACGCTGATCAGGACGCTCAAGGGATCGGACCTGGCCCGGATTCACACCCGCGACCTGTCCTCGGTCCACGTCCTGGGGTCGACCGGCGAACCGTGGGATCCGGACTCCTACGACTGGCTGGCCCGCGATGTGTTCGGCGGCCGCGTTCCGGTGATCAACTTCTCCGGCGGCACCGAGGTCGGCGGCTCCTTCCTGGCGCCCTACCCCGTCGAGCCCATCGCTAGCTGCTCGCTCGGCGGCCCGTCACTGGGCATGGACGTCGACGTTGTCGACGACGGCGGCCGTTCGGTGCGCGGACAGGTAGGTGAGCTGGTATGCCGCCACCCGTGGCCGTCGATGACCCGCGGGGTGTGGAAGGACGACCAGCGTTACCTGGAGGCCTACTGGTCCCGATTCCCCGGCATGTGGACCCACGGGGACTTCGCCATGGTCGACGACGACGGCCAATGGTTCATCCTCGGACGCTCCGACGACGTCATGAACGTCGCCGGCAAGCGGCTCGCCCCGGCCGAGGTCGAGGCGGCCCTCTCCACCCACCCCGCGGTGAGCGAGGCCGCGGCCGTGGGCGTGCCCGACGCTGTCAAAGGTGAGGCGGTCTGGGCGTTCTGGGTTGCCCGGGATCCGAAGGCCGTGGACGAGGAGACCGTGTCGCGGGAACTCAAGGACATCGTCGGCAACGAGCTCGGCAAGCCGTTCGCGCCGTCGAGGGTGTGGCGGGTCGACGCCCTGCCCAAGACGAGGTCGGCAAAGATACTGCGGCGCGCCATCCGCGCGGCGGCGCTGGGCACCGATCCCGGGGATTTGTCGGGTGCCGAGAACCCGGAGGCCATCGACCGCATCCGCGAGACGGTCGGCAGTCAGTCGTCGACCGTGATGGAGTCGCGTTGATCGACTTCCAGCGCGGCCGAGGCGTAGGAGTGCACGTGCCGGCGCATCCGTCGCCCGGCGGCCTCGGCATCGCGCTCGCGGATCGCCCGGGTGATCGACTTGTGCGCCCGGGAAGTCACCTCCCGCACCGAATCATCGACGAAAGAGGCGTTCTCGGTACCGGCGTAGATGGCCTGCGACAGCCCCGTCATGAAGCCGATCAGCAGTTCATTGTGACTGGCGATCGCGACGCCGACGTGCCAGTCCAGGTTGGCCTGCAGAAAACGGGACAGGTCTGCGCTCGGGTCGGCAATCGCGTCGTTGGCTCGATCCAACCGCTCCAGATCCTCGGTCGTCCGCTTCGCCGCGGCGAGCTCGGCGCAGAACGGCTCGAGAGCCTCCCGCGTCTCCATCAGATCCGCGAGCTTGATCTGCCGACCGCGGATCAGCATGCTCACGGTGTTCGCCATCGACGCCGTACTCGGCCGCTGGACGAAGGCACCGCCGGCGCGACCCGCCTTGACCCGCACCAGGTTCTGGACTTCCAGGATCCGCAGCGCCTCACGCACCGTCGCCCGGCTCATCTGGGTCTGCTTGACCAGTTCGCGCTCGGCCGGAAGAGCGGCGCCTTCCGGAAGCTCCCCGCTGAGGATGCGTTCACGCAGTTCCCGAGCCAGCACATCGGGCGCCTTGGGAACGTCGACGGGTCCGAGCGTGATCGCCGGCCGAGCCATGCTCTCGCCCTCCATCACACCTCCTCCATCGACCTAATGGTCAGACCTTAGCACCCGACAGCACCGACGACCTGCGGAGAGATCAATGCACTGGGAACTATCTGACGAGCAGCACCTGTACGCGGAATCGCTGCGCGACTGGCTCGGTGGCAAGGCTGCTTCGGAGCAGCTTCGGTCCTGGTTCGATGCCGGCGACCACCGTAGCTTCGACGACGCGCTGGCCGAAGAGGGCTGGGCCGGCGTCGGATTCGACGAGTCCCGCGGTGGCCAGGGCGGCGGACTGTTGGAGTTGGCGCTCACCGCACGCGAATTGGGCCGAGCCGCAGCGCCTTCCGGACGATGGCTGGCGCGCGCCCTGGCCGACGTGGCGTTGCAGAGCGCACCGGAACTGGCACAAGCCTCGATCGAGGGCGGCGAGCTGGCCGTCCCGGCTGTCCGCTGCGATCGCATCCCATCGAGCGGATCTGCCGTGCGATGGCAAAGCGGCACCGTCAGCGGTGAAGTCCCCTGCGTGCTCGCCGCTGACGACGCCGTTCGGTTCGTCGTGCCGGTGCGGGATGCCGACGGTCACCGGTTGGTCATCGTCGACCGCGATGCCCCCGGGGTCGATGTTCGCCCCCGTGCGCTGCTGGATCGGTCGCGAACCGCAACAGACGTCCTGTTCGACGACGCGCCGGCGCGGCCCCTCGAGGCCGGGCATACCTGGGATCTGCTGGTCGACCGCGCGGCGGTCCTGGTGGCGGCCGATGCGCTGGGCGCCGCCGAACGCATGCTCGACATGACGGTGGAGTACGCCAAACAGCGCAAGCAGTTCGGCCGGCCGATCGCCGCGTTCCAGGCCGTCAAGCACGCGGCCGCCCAGATGCTGGTAACCGTCGAATCGTCCTACTCGGTAACACTTCTGGCGGGTGCCTCGGTTCAGGAGGGTGCGCCTGATGCACGGCTTCATGCCGCGGCCGCGAAGGCCCAGGTGTCCCAGCACTGCGCCGAGCTGGCCGACTCGGCCCTCACCGTCCACGGCGCGATCGGATACACCTGGGAGTACGACCTGCAGTTGTTCTACAAGCGGGCCAAGCTCGATCGCATCCTGTTCGGCAGCCCGGAAGCCTGGAACGAGCGCATCGCCGCCCTGCTGCCGCTCGTGCCGGCCTCGGTCTGAGCGCCCGCGACGTCTTCCCTTTTGGTCTGTCCATTAGTATCATTCGCACAAAGATCCCCTACCCGGAGAGTCATCGTGGACTTCGAACTCAGCGACGATCAGCAGACCATCCGCTCCGCCGTGGCCGAACTCGCCGGAAAGTTCGATGACCACTACTGGATGACCAAGGACCACAACCACGAGTTCCCGCAGGAGTTCTACGACGCGTTCGCCGACGGCGGCTGGCTCGGCATCACCACGCCCGAGGAATACGGCGGTCACGGCTACGGCATCACCGAGGCCAGCATCCTGCTCGAGGAGGTCGCCGCGTCCGGCGCCGGGATGAACGGTGCGAGCTCCATCCACATGTCGATCTTCGGCATGCACCCGGTGATCCTGCACGGCTCCGAGGAACTCAAGGCCCGCACCCTTCCTCGTATCGTCAACGGCGACCTGCACGTCTGCTTCGGCGTCACCGAGCCCGGCGCCGGCTTGGACACTACCCGGATCACCACCTTCGCCAAGCGCGACGGTGACCGCTACATCGTCAACGGGCGCAAGGTGTGGATCTCCAAGGCGATGGAGTCGGAGAAGGTCCTGCTCCTCACCCGCACAACGAAGTTCGAGGACTCTCCCCGGAAGACCGACGGGCTGACGCTGTTCCTCACCGACCTGGACCGCACCAAGGTCGACGTCCGCCCGATCCCGAAGATGGGCCGCAACGCGGTGAGTTCCAACGAGCTGTTCATCGACGGCCTGGAGATCCCCGTCGAGGACCGGGTCGGCGAAGAGGGCGAGGGCTTCAAGTACATCCTCGACGGTCTGAACCCGGAACGCTGCCTGATCGCCGCCGAGGCGCTCGGCATCGGCCGCGCCGCCTTGCGCGCGGCCGTCCGCTACGGCAACGAGCGCGAGGTGTTCGGGCGCCCGATCGGGATGAACCAGGGCATCCAGTTCCCGCTCGCCGACTCGCTGGCCAAGCTCGATGCCGCCGAGTTGATGCTGCGCAAGGCGACGTGGCTCTATGACCAGGGCCTACCCTGCGGGCGTGAGGCGAATACGGCCAAATACCTGTGCGCCGAGGCCGGGTTCGACGCCGCGGATCGCGCGCTGCAGACGCACGGCGGCATGGGCTACTCCGAGGAGTACCACGTCGCCCGCTACTTCCGCGAAGCGCGACTGACCCGAATCGCGCCGATCAGTCAGGAGATGATCCTGAACTTCCTCGGCTCCCACGTCCTCGGCCTGCCGAGGAGCTACTGATGACGACCCCGGCACAACTGGCCGCCCTGTTCCGCCTCGACGGCCGCTCGGCCTTGGTGACCGGTGCGGGTGGTGGTCTGGGCGCCGCGATCGCGCAGGCATTCGCCGCCGCGGGAGCCGCCGTACTGGTCACCGACGTCGACGAGGACGCCGCGGTCGCGGTTGCGGACACCATCAACGCTGCGGGCGGGCGGGCCGAGTCGTTCCACTTCAACGTCCGGGATCACGCGGCGGCCGTCGAGGCCACCAGGCGGGCCGCCGCACTGGCCGGCGGGACCCTGCACATCCTGGTCAACAATGCCGGCGCCATCGCCCCGGCCATGCTTGCCGAACAAACCGAGGAGATGTTCCGGCGGGTGATCGACATCCACCTGGTCGGCAGCTTTCTCTGCAGCCACGCCGCGCAGGGACTGCTACCGGACAACGGAACCGGACGCATCATCAACGTCACCTCCGCCGCGGGAATGACCGGCACGATCGGCCAGGTCAACTACGCCGCGGCCAAGGCCGGCATCATCGGGCTGACCAAGTCACTGGCCCGTGAGCTGGCCCGCAAGTCGGTGACGGTGAACGCGATCGCCCCGCTGGCGGCCACCGCGATGACCGAGAACATCCGGTCCAACGAAAAACTCGCGGCCAAGACGCTGGCGCGAATCCCCCTGGGCCGCTGGGCAACCCCGGAGGAGATCGCCCCCAGCTTCGTGTTCCTGGCGTCCGACGCCGCCTCCTACATCACCGGCCAGGTGCTTCCGGTCGACGGCGGGACGGTGATCTGACATGGCGATCGACGTCGACGGCCCCTTCACCCGCGCCGGCCGGCCGGTGTTCATCGCCGAGGCGGTCCGCACCCCGATCGGCAAATCCCACCCCGAGCGGGGCTGGTTCCGCGACCTGCATCCCAACGCCATGCTGGCCGCCTGCTACACCGAGCTGATCACCCGCACCGGGATCGACCCGGCAGCGGTGGAAGACCTGGTCATCGGCTGCACCGCCCCGTTCGGCGAGCAGTCCCGCAACATCGGGCGCAACGCCTGGCTGCAGGCCGGGTACCCGCCCGAGGTGCCGGCGACGGTGTTGGACCGCCGCTGCGGCTCGGCCCAGACCGCCGTCGAGATGGCGGCCGCACTCATCGCATCCGGCACCCATGACATCGTGATCGCCGGCGGCGTCGAACACATGGGTCACGTCCCCATCGACTCCCCCGCCAAGATCAGCGAACTGTACGGCGACCCGTGGCCACCGGAGCTGCGCGAGCTCTACAGCTTCGTCCACCAGGGCGAAAGCGCCGAGCTGATCGCCGACCGCTGGGGCATCGGGCGCCGGGAGATGGACGAATTCGCCGCCCGCTCACACGAGTTGGCGGCCGCGGCGATCGCCGAGGGCCGGTTCCGTGCCGAGATGGTGGCGATGACGCTCGACGGCGAGGTGCGCACCAGCGACCAGTGCGTGCGGCCCGGCACCAGCACCGAAACGCTTGCCGGGTTGAAGCCGGCGTTCCGCAAGGAGGACGGCCGGGTCACCGCAGGCAGCTCCTCGCCCATCTCGGACGGCGCGGCGGCGGTGCTGCTGTGTTCGGCCGAGGCCGCCGAGCGGTACGGCCTGACGACGCGGGCACGGATCGTGGACCAGACCACCGTCGGCGTCGATCCGATCATCATGTTGACCGGACCGATCCCAGCCACCCGGAAGCTGCTGGAGCGCAACGGCTTGACGGTCGACGACATCGACCTGTTCGAGGTGAACGAGGCGTTCTCCTCGGTGGTGCTGGCCTGGCAGCGAGAACTGAAGGCCGACCCCGATCGGGTCAACGTCAACGGCGGAGCGATCGCGCTGGGCCACGCCGTGGGAGCCACCGGAGCGCGACTGATCGCCACTCTGGTCGCCGAACTCGAACGGCGCGAGGCGGATCTGGGCCTGGTCACAATGTGCTGTGGCGGCGGGCTGGGCACCGGAACTCTGCTGCAGCGAGTCCCCACTTGATCGACTTCACCAAGTTCCTGTCGCGTGGCGACGGGGTGTGGTGGGGACAGGCCGCAGCCGAGCCCCGCCCACTGGTGGACGCCCTGATCAACCAGAACGCGCGCATCGGACCGATCCGCACGTTCACCGGACTGTCCTGGAACGACCAACTCGCGGTCACCATGCCCGACCGGGTGTCGATGGTGTCCTACGGCGGCCTCGGGGAGTTGCGCGAACTCAGCCGCACCGGGCGCCTGGAGGTCGTGCCGTGCCACTACTCGGCGCTGCCCAGGATGTTCGCCGAGCACCACCTTCCGTGTGATGTGGGCCTGGTTCAGGTCTCACCCCCCGACCGGGACGGCCGGTGCTCGCTGGGCGTCGGGGTCGACTATGTCGCCGACGCGGTGCCGCACACGCCGGTGCTGATCGCCGAGATCAACGCGCAGATGCCGGCCACCATCGGATCAGAGCCGATCTCGCTGGACCGGTTCACCGCCACCATCAGCACCGACCGCCCCTTGCCCGAAGACCCGTCGCGCGATCCCGACGATGTGGACCGCCGGATCGCCGCCCACATCGCCGAGCTCGTCGACGACGGGGACACCGTCCAGCTCGGCGTGGGGTCGCTGGGTTCCGCGGTGCTGGATTCCCTTGCCGGCCATACCGATCTGGGCTTCCACACCGGGATGATCACCGACGGTCTGATGCGGCTGGTGGACGCCGGAGTGGCCACCGGACGACGCAAGGAGCTCGATGCGGGGCTGATCGTGGTCGGCACCGCGCTCGGCTCCGCGGAGCTCTACAAGCGTGTCCCCGAGTTGCCGGTCCGGTTCCTGCCGACCAGCTACACCCACTCCCCCCAGATCCTGTCCCAGTTGGCCTCCCTGGTCTCGGTCAACTTCGCCGTCGAGGTCGACCTGTCCGGCCAGGTGGGCGCCGAGGTCAGCGGCGGTGTCTACGTCGGCGCCGTCGGCGGCCAGGTGGACTTCACCCGTGCCGCCGCACTGACCGGTAAGCGCTCGATCATCGCGGTGCGCTCCACCTTTCGCGGACGTTCCACGATCAAGCCGCGCCTCGACGGGGGCATCGTGACCACCGCACGCGCCGACGTCGACGTCGTCGTCACCGAACACGGGGCCGCGCACCTACGCGGATGCAGCATCGGCGAGCGGGCCCGGCGCCTCGTCAAAGTCGCGGCCCCGGAATTCCGGGACGAACTTCAGAAGGAGATCAGTCAGCCATGAGCCCGAAACTGCCGTCAAGAGCACATATCCGCGAGGTCGGTCCCCGCGACGGATTTCAGAACGAACCTGAGGTCATCAGCACCGCCGACAAGATCAGGCTGATCAACCAGCTGGGGCAGACCGGCTTGGACCGCATCGAGGTCGCCAGCTTCGTCCGACCCGACGTCATCCCGCAGTTGTCCGATGCCGTGGAGGTGCTGGGCGGCATCGACGTCCCCGAGCACGTGTCCCTGACGGTGCTGGTTCCCAACAGTCGCGGTCTGGACAACGCGTTGCAGGTCCGGGAGCGCTTCCACGAGGTCGCGCTGTTCGTCAGCGCATCGGAGACCCACAACAAACGCAATGTCAACAGGTTCATCGACGAGTCGATGGCCGACAACGAGATTCTGGTCAAGCGCATCGACGCCGAGGACCTGAAGCCCACCGCGGTGATCGCCACCGCGTTCGGTTGCCCGTTCGAGGGCAAGGTACCGATGGAGCGCACTCTGGAACTCGCCGAGCAGTTCGCGGCCGCCGGGTGCCGGGAGATCGGCTTCGGCGACACCACCGGAATGGCGCATCCGGCATACGTGTTCGACATCTTCTCCGCGGCCATCGAACGGCTACCGGGCGTTGAGATCACCGCGCATTTCCACAACACCCGAGGCCAGGGACTGGCCAACGCCTACGCGGCGTTACAGGCCGGCTGCACCAGTTTCGAATCCAGCTTCGGCGAACTCGGCGGCTGCCCGGTTCCGGCCGGTTCCACCGGCAACATCGCCACCGAGGACCTGATCAACATGTTCCACGAGATGGGCGTGCAGACCGGCGTCAGCCTCCCGGCGGTGATCGAGGCCGCCCGCGCGGCGCAGACAGTTCTGGGCCGCAAGCTCACCAGCCACTGCATCGTCGCCGGCCCGGTGGACTGGACTCCCGACCCCGACGGCCCCTCCTGCCACTGAGAACACTGAAAACATCGGAACCTTGGACAACCACTGAAAGGCAATGAACACATGACCTCTCGAGTCGCACTTGTCACCGGAGGCGCCCAGGGCATCGGCGGTGGGATCTCCGAGGCACTCGGCGCCCACGGATTCCGGGTCGCCGTCGCCGACCTGAACCTCGACGCGGCCAAGGAAACCGCGGGACGCATCGTCGGGGCGGGTGGCCAGGCGATCGCCGTGTCCATCGACGTCACCGACACCGCCTCGGTGCGCAATGCGGTCGAGGAAGTGACCGCGCAACTCGGCGACATCGAGGTCGTGGTCAACAACGCCGGCTGGGACGACTTCATGCCGTTCCTGAAGACCACCGAGGACTTCTGGAACAAGATCCTCGACATCAACTTCAAAGGCGCACTACGGGTTTGCCACACTGTGGTCCCCGGCATGGTGGAGCGCGGCTTCGGCCGGGTGATCAACATCGGCTCGGATGCGGGCCGGGTCGGCTCATCACTGGAAGCGGTGTACTCCGGGGCCAAGGGCGGGATCATCGCCTTCACCAAGACGCTGGCCCGCGAGGTCGCCACCAAGGGTGTCACCGTCAACACCGTGTGCCCAGGGCCCACCGACACCCCGGCGCTGCGCAAGTTCGCCGACAGCTCCGGTGAGGACGCCGACAAGGTGATCGGCGGCATGGCCAGGTCGGTGCCGATGAAACGGCTGGGCACGCCCCAAGACGTCGCCGCGGCGGTGGCCTTCTTCGCCTCCGACGCCGCCGAGTACATCACGGGGCAGACGCTCTCGGTCAGCGGCGGATTGACGATGGCATGAGCCGGCAGAACACGGCCGTCAGCTGGTCGGCCGACGGGTCGGTCCTGAACATCGTGCTGAATCGCCCGCCGGCCAACGCCCTCGGACCCGCCATCACCGAGGGCCTGCACGCCGCTCTGGACGAGGCGGACACCGCGGCACCCAAGGTCCTGATCGTGTCATCGGATCTGCCCGGTTTCTTCGCGGCGGGCGCCGACATCAAGCACATGACGAGCGTGGACGCCGCCTCGTTCAAGGAATACGGCGACGGACTCAGATCGGGACTCGACCGGCTGGCGGCACATCCCGCCCTGTCGATCGCCGCCATCGAGGGTCTCGCACTCGGCGGCGGTCTGGAACTGGCGATGGCCTGCACGCTGCGGGTCGCCGGGGCCGACGCCAAACTCGGTCTGCCCGAGGTGAAACTCGGCCTCATCCCCGGAGCGGGCGGTACCCAGCGGCTCCCCCGGCTGGTCGGCCGGGGGGCAGCGTTGGACATCATGCTCACCGGGCGCCAGGTCGACACCACCGAAGCGCTTCGAATGGGACTGATCGACCGGCTGGTGCCGACGGGCTCGGCGCGCACCGCCGCCCGGGAACTCGCCTCCCAGTTGTGCGCAGCGTCGGCCCCCGCGCAGCAGGCGGTGGTCCGCACCGTCGGCGCCGCGTTCGACCTGCCACTGAGCGACGGCCTCCGCTACGAGGTCGAGCAGATTCAGGACCTCTTCGAGCACGGTGAGGCCGCCGAAGGCCTGCGGGCCTTCGTCGAGAAGCGCCGGCCGAACTTCACCTGAGCACGGAGGAGAAACCATGGAATTCGGCGAGTACCAGACGCTGATCACGACCGAACCCGCCCCGGGGGTCTGCCTTGTCACCCTCAACCGGCCCGACCGGCTCAACGCCATGACGGTCACCATGTTCGACGAACTCGAGCGGGTCGCCCGAGTTCTCAGCGACGACGACGAAGTTCGCGTGGTCATCCTCACCGGCGCCGGCGCCGGATTCTGCGCCGGATACGACCTCGACGACGCCGAACGACTCCCGGAACTGTCGCCGCTGGGCATGTTCGATCAGCAGAACCGCGCCGCCCGCGCACTGGCGGCAATCCGGGCGATCTCGGTCCCGGTGATCGCCGCGGTGAACGGTGCGGCCGCCGGAGGCGGATTCTCGCTCAGCCTGATGGCCGACATCCGACTGGGATCGCCCAAGGCGAAGTTCAACGGTGCATTCGTCAAGATCGGGCTCTCCGCCGGAGACCTTGGGGTGTCGTGGCTACTGCCGCGGCTGATCGGACCGGCGCAGGCCGCCGAGATGTGTTTCAGCGGCCGGATCGTCGAAGCCGAGGAGGCGGAACGGCTCGGCCTGCTCAACTTCCTCACCGGGCCGGACGACCTGATCGAGCGCGCCCTGAAGATGGCCGCCCAGATCTGCGCCAACTCACCCGGCGGCATCAAACTGTCCAAACGGGCGCTGCAGTCCAACCTCGAGATCGGTTCCTTCGCCGCGGCTCTGGAACTCGAGAGCCGCGGGCAGGCGCTGCTGACCCGGTGCGCGGACATGCCCGAGGCGCTGGCCGCCTTCCGGGAGAAGCGCGCACCGAATTTCACGGGGCGCTGATGGCGGCCTGGAACCGGGTCGCCACCCGGCCGATGGCCGACATCCTGGCCGAACTCGGCCAGGCCAAGACATTGGCCATCGCTGAGCCGCGCCCAGGGATCGCCGTCATGTCCGTCAACCGCCCCGACCGCGGGAACTCGCAAACGGTTGAGATGTTCGGCGAAATCGCCTGGTATGCCCATGTGCTCAGAAAGGCGCCGGTACGTGCCCTGATCATCACCGGAGCCGGCGGCGCGACCTTCTGCACCGGCTTCGACCTCCAGGAGGTCGAGGCCATCGCGAAGATGAGCATCCCTGAGTTCAACGAACTCGTCGACACCGCTTCGGCCGGAACTTCCGGTCTGCGGTCGCTGCCCTACCCGGTCATCGCCGCGATCAGCGGGCCGGTGGCCGGCGGCGGCCTGTCGCTGGCGCTGTCCGCCGACATCCGGCTGGCAACCGCCACAGCGAGTTTCAGCGCCGGTTTCGTGCGAGTGGGGTTGTCGATCGGTGAGCTGGGCGCGTCCTGGCACCTGTCCCGGGTGATCGGCCCGGCGCGGGCCGCGGAGATCTCCTTCACTGGGCGCACGGTCAAGGCCGACGAGGCGGTCCGGATGGGCCTGGCCAACCGGATTGTGCCTGCCGAAGGCGAGCAGGTGGTGACCGCGGCCCTCGACCTCGCCGAGGACATCGCCGGCAGCGGCGCGGAAGGCATTCGCGCGACCAAGAACTCACTGATCCGCAGCGCCGAGATCGACTCGTTCGTCGCCGCCCTCGAACTCGAGAACCGCAGCCAAGTGGTCTGCCGGACCACCCTGTAGAACGGAGCGCACATGAGTACCGACACTGAACTCCCACCGCCCAAGGAGTTGAGCGAGTGCGGGGCGCTGATCGTCGGCGGCACCGCCGGCATCGGTTTCGCCACCGCGAAGGCATTGGCGCAGGCCGGGGTTCCGCGGATCGTCATCGTCGGACGCACCGTGGAGCGCGGTGAAGCCGCCGCCGCCACGCTGCGCGAGCTGGGCGCCGAGGCGCACTTCCTGGCCGGCAGCCCACTGGATCCGGCCGACGCCGCAGATCTCGCAGCCGAAGCCGAACGACTGCTGGGCGCTATCGACATCATGATGTGCACCACCGCCGCCGACGGCATCGCACCGGAGCTGTTCAAAGACATCCCGGCAACCGAGATCAGCCGCATTCTGACCGAGATGGCCACCCCCGCCATGCATATGGCCAGTGCTGTCCTGCCCGGCATGCGCGCCCGCAAGGGTGGCGTGATCGTCAACGTCGCCTCCGACGCCGCCAAGACGGCCACCCCCGGCGAGTCGATGATCGGCGCCGCCAAGGCTGCCATCGTGATGTTCACCCGTACCATCGCCATCGAAGAGAAGCGGCACGGGATTCGGGCCAATGCGCTGACGCCGTCGCTGGTGCACGGCACTGCCTCCACCGATCGGATCACGACCGGCGAGGGTTTCAGCGCCAAACTGTTCGCCAGCGCGGCCAAGCAGGCCGCCCTCGGCGTGCCCGACGCCGACGACATCGCCGCCCTGGCGGTGTTCGTGTGTAGCCCCGCGGCCGGGAAGCTGACCGGTCAGGCGATCAGCGTCAACGGCGGAATCTCCGCGGCGTGACGGATCCTCGGCGATTCTCCTACCACTCCACCGATGACGTGGAGTTAGTCGGCTACCGGTGGCTGCCCAGCGACGAGAAGCGCGCCGCCGGCGTGGTGGTGCTCGCCCATGGCATGGGCGAGCACATTCGGCGGTACGACCACGTGGCCGAGTCGTTCGCCGAGCACGGATTCGCGGTGTACGGTCACGATCACCGTGGTCACGGCTCGTCGATCTCGGCCGACCGCCCGCCCGGTCACCTCGGGTCCGCCGGCTGGCAGGCGTTGGTGGATGACTTGAACCTGCTTATCGCGCTGGCGAAGTCGGAGCATCCGGACCGGCCGGTCGCGATCGTCGCGCACAGCATGGGTTCTTTCGCGACACAGCAGTTCCTGCTCGACCATGCCGGGGACGTCGACGCGGTGGCGCTCACCGGCACCGCGGCACTCGACCTTCTCGAGCCGGCCCTGGATCTCTCCGGCGATGTCGATCTGTCGGCGTTCAACACCCCGTCCAGCCGGCGCGCACGGACTACGACTGGCTTTCTCGCGACGACGCGGTCGTCGATGCATACGTCGCAGATCCCCTGTGCGGGTTCGGTATCGACGCCGAATCGGCGCGGGAGATGTTCGCCGGTGCCCGCAGAGCCGCCGACAGCGACCAGTTAGGGCGGCTCCCGAGGGATCTACCGGTGTACATCGCAGGCGGATCGAAGGATCCGGTCAATGCCGACCTCGTGTTACTGCACGCGCTGGCAGACCGCTACCGGGCGGCCGGGCTGGCCGATGTCACCGTTGCGGTCTACGACGGCGCCAGGCACGAGATCCTGAACGAGACAAACCGTTCCGAGGTGATCGGGGACCTGGTGGAGTGGCTGGAGCGAGTGGCTGTCCGGCACGCCGGGTAGCGGGGAACGGGCGACGAGTCTCAGATCGACTCCACGCGACGGCGTATCCGGCCGAGTTCCGCGATCGAAGCCTGCAGGCCGGCGAGTTCGGTGACGAGTTCGGTGCGCCGCAGCGTCAGCTCCTGCGCCGGGATCTCGGTGTGGACCAACCCGCGATGCCGGGCCATCTTCAGGGCCGTGCTGAACATCTCGCCGGAAACCGACTCCTCGGTGATGCGATGTTGCAGCGACCACTGCCGGCCCAGCCGCAGACACCTCTTGAGCAATTCCTGCTCGGCGATCGCCCTGCCGGGCTCGAGCGCGGCCAACTCCTCGGCCACCACCCGGTAGGCATCCACGAACGGCCGGAGCACGAGATCCGCGACGATCAGATCGCTGCTCCGGAGGATCCGCGCCGCCTCATCCGAGTCGAGCGAGGCGTCCGGATCATGTTCGCGGCCGGACATGATCGCGATTTCGCGCCAGATCTCCTCGGCGAATTCCTCGCGGCCCGGGAAGAAGAAATCGAACTTGAGCAGCTCCCGGATCTCCAGGGCCCGTTCCCATCCGACGCGCTTCGTCAGTTCCGGTGAATCTGCTACTGCCAGCAGCGCCAACTCGGCGATCGCCCGCATCAGCAGCACGTGAATGGCGCTGTTCCGGTAGACCGCCACGATCAGGTGCTGATCCTCCCCGACCCCCCACACCGTCGTCGTTCCCCCGGAATAGCGGGTCAGCACCCCCGAACCCACCAGATCATGCAGGGTCTGGGAGACCGTGGCGCGATCGGTGAGGTCGGCGCCTCCGGCCACCGGCCACCCCCGGGCCCGGAGATACCGTGCCAGCGGTGCGACGGTGGCCGACACCTCATCGAGGGTCAGAGCACGATCTTCGCCGAGCATCGCCACGCAGACGGCCGCGGTCGCCGACACCGGGGTGGCCCGATTGAGTCGATGGCAGATGTCCAGAGCGACGCGCTCGACCACCTGCCGGTCATTGAGGCCGTCCGCCCGCAGGGTCTCGATCCGGTCGTGCAGTGGTACGGGCGCACCGAAGTCGATGTAGATGCGTCCCAGGCGTTGCCGCAAGCCGCGGGCATAGCTGATCAGCCATCGCAGGTTCTCCGGCTTCTTCGGGAGTCCCCGTGACTCCTCGACCATCAGCTTGACCTCGTGCAGCGGCAGTTGGTCGAACAGGATCGAGACCGGAACAGCCACGGTCCGCTTCGAACCGTCACTTTCGACGGCATCGGTGACATAGCGCAACAGACCGTATCTCGGTGGGCGGAGCTTTCCGGTGCGACTTCGACCACCTTCGATCGACCAGACCAGATTCTGACCGCGCGACACCAGTCTTCCGACGACCGCCCGCAACGCCCAGCGGTACACCGGCAGATCGCCGGTCGAGCGGCGCACCGGAATGAAGCCGTTCCGCCGGCCCAGGGTGCCCAGGGGGAAGAAGTTCAAATTCGCACCAGCCAGTCCGAAGGTGGGCATGATGCCGCCCTGCAGCAGGCGCGGTGGAAGTGAGAATTGATCCAGATACGAGCGGTGGGAGATCAGCAGGATCAACGCGTGATCGCGGTCGAGCGCTCGCAGCTTGGCCAGTTCATCGTCATCGACGACCACCTGGTAGCCACGAACCATCCACGCGGACAGCGCATGCCAGGCGCGCACGACCACCGGAACGTGGGAAACCGCCATCTCCCGCACATAGCCGGCGGCCTCCTCGCGGACATCGGTGACGTCGCGACCGAGTTCGGCGGCGAGCTGTGCCGTCTCGCGGCTGAATTGGGCCGATTCGAGAAGCCCGGCGATCTCCGCGGGGTTGTCCCCGCGAATCAGGTGCCGGAGCCGATCGCGCGCTGTGATCATCACCTCGGCCTTGCCGATGACTCCGTGATCGCGGCGGACCAGCGGGCACCGGCAGCGGTTCCGGGCCAGTCGTCGAGGGTGTCGACATAGAGCTCGCGCATTCGGGGCACCCAGCTGTCGAGACCGGCCTTCGTCCAGTCCGCTGTGGGCAGCGGCTGGTGCACCACGACCTCGATGGTCCCTTGCTGCGCGACCTTCGCGTTGCGCCACATGATCTCTCCGGCATTCCGGATGACGATCGGGATGATCGGAACCCCGGCATCCCAGGCCATGTGGAAGCCGCCTTTCTTGAACGCGCCGATCGTCGGGCTGTAGGACCGCGTTCCTTCCGGCGAGATCACGACCGAGACTCCACGACGAAGCCTCTCCACGGCAGGATCCAGCGCCGACACCGCTTTCGAGGTGTTCGTCCGGTCGACGAAGGCCACGTCGGCCAACTCCAACAGCCTTCCCAGCACCGGGAGCTGCGCCAGCTCGGCCTTGGCGACGGCGGTGAAGCCCCGTTGCACCACTCGCGTGGTCACCAGCAGGTCGATCATCGCGCTCTGATGGTTGATGAAGAACACCGCGGGACGGGCCGCAGTGTGCTGCTCACCGGTCACCTCGATGCGAATGTCGCTCAGCCAGCCGCCGAGGCGGCCGAACACCGATGTGGTGATGTCCACCCCGGCGCGACGGTCCTGGGCCAGTACTCCGGTCACGAGGCCACCGCCCAGGGCGGAGGCGAACCCGCCGAGCAGACCGGCGGTGCGGATCACGGCCCGCGGATTGAACTGACTCTGCTTCTCGTCCAATCGGACGGTTGCCCAACCCTTTTCAGCGGCATACCGAGCCAGTTGGGACCCCGGGTTCACCGGATGCGGATAGCCCACGCCGCTGAGGAGGGGCACGTCCTCGTCGCCGTTGGCATAGGCATGGCAGCCGCTCAAAGCGAGGCGGCGGCGCTTCGCGAAATCACGAACCGCCGCCAGCTTGCCGTCGCCCCACGGCGGACGCCCGACGATCCCGCCGGTGACGACCCCGTCCCGGAGTTCGAGCTCCGTGCACAGGATGTGCTCGATTCCCAGCTCACGCGCCATCGGTGCGACCTGCATCCGGGTCGCGGAGGAGGCGATCACAACCGTATGGCCCTGATTCTGGTGGGCTCGGACGAGCCGCCACGACCCATGGAACAGGGCGCCGGCGATGTCCTGGGTGAACAACTCGTCCCCGAGTTCGTCGAGTTCCTCCCCGGATCTGCCCACCCAGCCCCGGATGCCCTGCACCAGAAGCTCTTTGAAGGCCACCTCGTCCAGCGGGCCGCCGGCGGCGGCGCGAAGCGTCCGGAAGATCTCGTCGGCGCCCAACTGGAAATTACGGGCCCGATGGGCCAATAGTGCGCCAGCCGAGTAGCCCTGGATCAGGGTCCCGTCGAAGTCGAAGAAGGCTGCCACTTTCGGACCACTCGGTCCGGCCTTGATCTGCTCCACAAGGTCATCGACGGTCGCCACCGGTGCGCCGTGAACCATGTCCATTCCCGTCCGCGCCGACAATGAACCAGATCGGGCGCTGGATTGTGACTCGTCGCGATGGATCGCGTCCGATCCCAAGTATGGGAGCCAACCGCGCCTGGGCCGTCACCCCGGAGCCAAATATCCCCCTTGCGCGGTAGGAAACTGCCCCAATGTGGCGGCGCATCGGCACCCGCGCGAGCGGCACACTCAAACTCGTACGCGAAACTCTGCGGCCCACAGGGCTGTCAGAATTCGCGGCGCTCGTTGGTGAGCAGAATTCGGGTGGACCGCCCTTCGGAGAGGCATGACTGGCGACATGGGCCGAAGTGACATTGCGCCGCCGCTGGAACTGACCGCCCTGCACCGCGGCGGGAGCGGGGAACCGCTGCTCCTCCTGCACGGAATCGGTGGGATCTGGCGGGCCTGGTCGCCGGTGCTGCCCTACCTGGAGCCGCACCACGAGGTGATCGTTCCGACGCTGCACGGGCACGCCGGCGGTCCGCAACTCGATGCCGGCGTCGACCCCACTGTCGACGCCATGGCCGACGCCATCGAGACCGAACTCGACCGGATGGGCCTGCAACGGGTGCACATCGCCGGGAACTCCCTCGGCGGCTGGCTGGGCATCGAGCTCGCGAGACGCGGGCGTGCGCGCTCGCTGGTCCTGCTGAGTCCCGCGGGGGCGTGGCATTCGCCGCGCCGAATCAAGATGGCATCGGTCGGCGTTCGGCTCGGACTGTCCACCCTCGCGCGGTATTCCGGCCGGGCCGAGAGCCTGGCCGAGCGTCGTCTCATGCGCTGGTTGATGCTGGGGCGCCAGGTCGCCCATCCGCACCGGGTGCCGAAAGAGATGCTGGTGACCTACATCCACGCCACCGGTCATTCACCCATCGTCGAACCGCTGCTGCGGGTGCTGCATCTGCGCCCCGTGGATCCGCTTCCCGCCATTCGGGACTATCCGGTGCGGCTGGTGTGGGGTGAGCACGACCGCGTCCTGCCGTTCAAACACTTCGGCTCACCGATGCTCGAGCGCCTACCCGGAGCGGAACTGATCCGCCTCGAAGGTGTCGGACACGTCCCGATGTACGACGACCCTGCGCGGGTGGCAGAGCTCATTCTGCAGGTGACGTCCGACTCCACAAGTGCCGCGGCTCCGTAGGGGGATGGACATGGCAACCACAGACCCGCACAGCCTCGCATCGTGGGGCGGAGGGCCCGACATGAGCGCCTGGGAGGCGCTGATGTGGCGGAGTTCGGGGGACTACCGCACCCGCTCAACCGGGGTGATCATCGAGATTCTCGACAGCGCGCCGGACTGGGAGCGCCTGGTCGCCGCGCACGACGTGTTCACCCGGCGGGTTCCACGGCTGCGCGAGCGCGTCGTCGAACCCGCCCTGCCACTGGTCTCTCCCGCATGGTCTCCGGATCCGAACTTCGACCTGTCCTATCACCTGCAACGGGTGGCGCTACCCGGCGACGGATCGATGGCGGAACTACATGAGCTTGCCGCCCAGTTCGGGGCCCGACCGGTGGACCCCGAGCGCCCGCCCTGGGAGGCCATGCTCGTCCTCGGCCTCGACGGCGGCCAGGCGGCCTACCTGTTCAAGGCGCATCACAGCCTCAGCGACGGCATCGGATTCCTCCAGCTGCTCGACATCTCCCACGCGCACGGCCGGGAGCACACGCCGGTGGCGGGCGCACCGACACCCGACCCCCGCCCGAGCGAATCTCCCGAGGGACTCTTGGTCGACCGGCTCGGGAACCAGGCCGTCAGCGCGCCGGTGAGCGCCGTGCGCGGCGTGCTCGCCGCGGCCGGGCGGTTCGTCGGCGACCCGGTGGGAACCACCACGAACGCAGTCGGATTCGCCATGTCGCTGCGGCGCGTTCTGACCCCACCCGACGCCCCGCATTCGCCGGCGCTGATCGGCCGCGGATCCGGGTACCGGCTGGACACGTTCGACGTGCCGCTCGCCGACCTCAAGGCGGCAGCCAAGGCCGCCGGCGGTTCGGTCAATGACGCCTTCCTAGCGGGACTGCTCGGCGGATTTCGGCGCTATCACGAATCGCTCTCGCTCTCCGTCGATTCACTCCCGATGGCGATTCCGGTCAGCGTCCGCACCGACGCCGACCCGATGGGAGCCAACAGATTCGCCGCAGCCCGGTTCGTCGCACCGGTCGGCGAGCCCGACCCGCGCGCCCGCATCGCCGCCATCCACGAGTTCGTCGTCGACGCCCGCAAAGAGCCCGCACTGGGATTTCTCGATCTCATCGCACCCGTTCTGAGCCGCCTGCCGGAGATCGCCCTCACCCGCATCGCCGGTCAGATGACCGAGCTCAACGACCTTCAGGCGTCCAACCTCGGCGCGATCACCCGGCCCCTGTACCTGGCCGGTGCAAAGGTCACCCGCATCTATCCCATGGGTCCCCGGCCGGGCCTGCCGGCCATGGCCACGATGCTGACCTATGAGGGCACCTGTTGTATCGCGGTGAACTACGACCCCGAAGCCATCACACATCCGGACGATTTCGCCGCGTGCCTGCGTGCCGGATTCGACGAGGTCATCGCGCTGGGAAAAGGCAAGCCACGATCGAAAGGCTGAGCAATGAAGTTTGACGACGTCATCGACATCCTGGACCGCTCGGTCGGTGGGCCCGATGCCGACGTGTCCTCGCACGGTCCGTTCTGGCGGGGTGTCACGCGGGACCGCTTCGTCGAGATGAAGGTGGGCGGCCGCAAGCTGGTGGCCCCCGGCGACGGCGCCAACTCCAATCTGGTGAAGTCGCTGCGCGGTGTCGCCCCATTCGGCTCCGACCTCGAACCGGCGCCGGACGGGGCCAGCATCATGCGGATGCCCGCCTACCTCGACCCGATCTCGGAACAGGAAATCGATCAGGTCGCGGCATGGATCGACGCCGGTTGCCCCGAGTAGGGCTGATCATTCAGCGCGATACCCCCCGAAAGCGGGAGCAATGACTCCACCTAGTGGTGACGCGGGCGGGCCGCCGTCCGGTGAGACTTGGGTCACGCCACCACAAGGCGAAGGCCACGTCGGAAAGAGGACTGCAGTGACAACCGTCCAAGACACCCGGGAAGCAATTCTCCCGGACGAGATCGCCCGCCGGATCGTACTGCCGGAGGGTCACGCCGACCTTCCGTCGCTGTACGAGGCCTACAAGTGGATGCGGGACAACATGCCGGTGGGCAAGGCCGTGGTCGAGGGATACGACCCGTTGTGGCTGGTCAGCAAATACGCCGACATCCAGGAAGTGGAAAGCCTGCAGCCCGAGGTGTTCTCCGCGGGCGGCGGCGCCCAACCCGGGGCACACAACCCCATCCTCGCCAACCAGGCCGGCGACGAGTTCACCAAGAGTCTGCTGGGCGGCAGCCTTCGGCTGATGGACGCACTTCCCTTCCTCGATCCCCCCGAACACACCACCGTCAAGAACATCGTGTTCGACTACTTCAAGCCGGGCCGGCTCAAGGCCCTGGAGGGCCAAACCCGCGACCTGGCCAACGAGGCCATCGAGAAACTCAAGGCCCTCTCCGCGGGCGGGAAGCAGATAGACCTCGTCGACGACTGGGCGCTCGGCTACCCGCTGCACGTCATCATGACGCTGCTCGGCGTGCCCGCCTCCGATGAGCCCCAGATGATGGCGCTGACACAGGAGTTCTTCGGAACGGCGGACCCCGAGCACCAGACCGAGAACGTCGACGTCGAGGTGACGCCCGAGGCGATGGCCCAGCAGTTCGCCAACACCGTGCAGACCTTCTACAAGTACTTCGACGTCCTGGTGGAAGACCGGCGCGCCAACCCCCGCGACGACCTGGCCACCTTGATCTCGCTGGCCAAGACGCCGGACGGCGAGTACTGGCCCGCTCCTTACTCCTACGGCTGGTTCATGGCCATCTGCACGGCCGGCCACGACACCACCTCGGCGACCCTGGCGGGAACCCTGCAGCAATTGGCGCTGCACCCCGACGTTCTCACACGGGTCAAGGCGGATCCGGACCTGATCGGCAAGCTCATCCAGGAGGGGCTGCGCTACGTAGCACCGGTGAAGCACTTCATGCGCCGCGCCGAGCAGGACCACGAACTGAACGGACAGCTCATCAAGAAGGGCGATCGGATCATGCCGCTGTTCCAGTCGGCCTGCCGCGACGAGGACCTGTTCACCGATCCCAACACGTTCGACATCGACCGCAACCCGAACAATCACATGGCCTTCGGGTTCGGCCCGCACACCTGCGTCGGTCAGCATCTGGCGAAGCTGGAGTTGCGGGTGATGTTCGAACAGCTACTGCCACGGCTGGAGTCCATCGAGGTATTGGGGCCGGGCAGCGTGACACACACCAACTTCGTGGGTGGCCTCAAGCACCTGCCCGCGAAGGTACAGGTGTCCTGACCGGAAACGATGTCCACGGCCAGCGTTCACGAATACACCGCGGATCTGATCGTCCGGCACCGCGGCGCTCCCGCCCGGGGCGTCGTGATGCTGGACCTCGCCCACCCCAACGGCGAGGACCTGCCGCGGTGGCAGCCCGGCGCCCACATCGACCTGATCCTCGCCGATGGCCTGACCCGTCAGTATTCGCTGTGCGGAGATCCGCGGCACTCGGCCACCTGGCGCGTCGCGGTGCTGCTCGATCCGAACAGCCGCGGCGGCTCTCAGTATGTGCACGAGAAACTCCGCGAGGGTGACGCCGTGCAGGTGCGAGGACCGCGGAATCACTTCCCACTGGTCGATGCGAAGCGCTACCGCTTCGTCGCCGGGGGCATCGGTATCACCCCGATCATGGCGATGGCTGAGAACGTCCAGCGCGCCGGCGGCGAGTGGACGCTGCTCTATGGCGGTCGGACAAGGGGCTCAATGGCTTTCGCGGACGACTTGGCCGACAGGTATCCCGAACGCGTGAACGTGTGGCCCCAGGACGAGCAGGGCCTGCTGGATCTCGACGCACTGCTGAGCGAGCCCGAGGAAGGCACACTGGTCTACTGTTGTGGGCCCGAGGCGCTGCTGAACGCGGTCGAGGACCATTGTGCCCATTGGCCTGAGGGGTCGCTGCACATCGAGCGGTTCGCGGCCAAGACGCCCACGGCGGAGCAGCAGGTCGGTTCGCTCGACCAGTTCGAGGTGGTGTGCCAACGTTCCGGTGTCACGCTGGATGTGAAGACCGAGGACTCGATCCTCGAACTGGTTGAGGCCGCCGGCATTCCGATCACCACCAGCTGTTACGAAGGCGTCTGCGGAAGCTGCGAGGCGCGAATACTGGAAGGTGTTCCGGAACACAGGGATTCGGTGCTCAACGCGCAGCAGCGGGAAGCCGGGGACGTGATGCTGATCTGCGTGTCGCGCTCCCGCACCGAGAGGCTGGTGCTGGATCTGTGAGCAGCTATCCGATGAAGTGCTGGTACGTCGCGGCGACTGCAGACGAACTCGACAGCTCACCAGTCGGGCGCAGAATCCTCGGCGCCGACGTCGTGTTGTGGCGGGGTGAAAGCGGGCGGGTCACCGCGTTCGAGAACCGGTGCGCCCACCGGGCGTTCCCCCTGTCGCACAGCATCATCGACGGCGATCAGCTGGTCTGCGGATATCACGGTTGCACCTATGATCTCGACGGCACGTGCGTCCACATTCCCTCTCAAGAGCGCGTTCCGAGCGGAATGAGCGTCCGGGTCTTCCCGGTGCTCGAAGATCCGCCCTTCGTCTGGATCTGGATGGGATCGCCCGGCGCCGCGGCGATCACACAGCCGCCTACCGTGCCGTGGGTCCGAGAAGCCGGCTGGGAAACGTTCCACAAGTCCTGGGACGTGGCGGCAAACTATCTGATGGTCCACGAGCACTACCTGGATTTCAGTTATGCACCGGTGCTGCATGCCGCCGACATCCCTGCCTCGATTCGCAGCATGCCGGCCTTCAGCGAGGTCGAGGTCACCGAAACGACGGTGAAGTACACCCGGGTACTGCCGCCGGCCCGCCCCACCGACTGGGAGGCCGAGGCCGGGGGACTCGACCGGCACGTTGACTACCGGCGCACCGAAACCGGCACCTTCGCCTCACCCGCCCTGCACCTGCAGCGCTGGGACGTCGAGACTCCCGCCGGCGAGACGTTGACCACCACCCGAATCCACGCCATCACGCCGCACGACGACAACTCGACGCACGTGGTGATGATGAGCTCGCGCAACTACGCGCTCGGAAGCCCCGCGGCAACCGAACGGCTCAGGACCTTCCTTGGCGGTGTTGCCCAGCGTGATACCGCCGTTCTCGAAATGGCCGCCGGCCATTCCGGCTACGACAGGTGGCGCGACGGCGTCGAATTCCAGGCCGACCTGGCGAGCCTGCGCCTACGGCGGATCGTCGACGAACTCCTGGGCCAGGAGGCCGGGCCGGTAGTGGCCTCCGCAACCTCCTAATTTTGGCCTGACCATAATAACAATTGAAATCTCGACCAATTTCTGCGACGCTGTGCGTGACAGCGATCACAACGACCCCTGGGAGGCCCGGATGCCCACGATCGACTACCGCCAGCTCTACATCGGGGGCCAGTGGCGGGATCCCGCCCAGTCGGAAACGATCGATGTGCAGTCGCCGACCACCGAGGAGATCATCGGTTCGGTGCCGCGCGGCGGTCGCGGTGACATCGACGCCGCGGTGGCGGCCGCCCGCGTGGCGTTCGACGACCCCGACGGCTGGGCCACCTGGCACCCCAAACAGCGCGCCGATGTGCTGGAGAAGTTCGCCGCCGAACTCGAGGCCCGGGGCGCCGAGACCGCGGCCCGGGTGTCGATGCAGAACGGCATGCCGATCTGGCTGGCCCAGCAGTTCGAGGCGGGTTTCCCACCCCTGCTGCTGCGCTATTACAGCGACCTCATGAACAGCGCCCCGGTCGAGGAAGAGCGCCAGGGCATGCTGGGCGGGGTCTCCCTGGTGTCGCGGCAGCCGGTCGGGGTGGTCGGGGCGATCGTGCCGTGGAACGTCCCGCAGGGGATCTCGTTCCTCAAGTTGGCCCCGGCTTTGGCGGCCGGCTGCACCGTGGTGCTCAAGCCCGCGGAGGAAACAGTTCTGGATGCGTTCTTGATGGCCGAAGCGGCTGCCGCTGCCGGCCTGCCGCCCGGCGTCCTCAATGTGGTCCCCGGTGGCCGCGATATCGGCGCCTACCTGGTGCAACACCCCGACATCGACAAGGTCTCCTTCACCGGGTCCACCGCCGCCGGCCGCGCGATCGCCGAGACCTGCGGGCGCCTGTTGCGGCCGGTGACCCTGGAACTGGGCGGCAAGTCCGCGGCGATCGTCCTCGACGACGCCGACATCGCGGGATCCATCGAGTCGTTTTTCGGCGCGACGTTGCTCAACAACGGCCAGATCTGCTGGCTGAACACCCGGGTGCTGGCACCGCGCAGCCGCTACACCGAGATCGTTGACACCATCACGGGATTGGCGAGCGCGCTGACCATCGGTGATCCGCTCGACCCCGAGACCAAGATCGGACCGCTGGTCTCCAGCCGCCAGCGTGAGCGGGTGGAGGGCTACATCGCCAAGGGCAAGCAGGAGGGGCGCTTGACCACCGGTGGCTCCCGGCCGTCGAGCCAGGACCGGGGATGGTTCGTCGAGCCCACCGTGTTCGCCGACGTCGACAACAACGCCGTGATCTCCCGCGAGGAGATCTTCGGGCCGGTACTGTCGGTCATCCCCTATGCGGACGAGAACGAGGCGATCGCCATCGCCAACGACAGCAATTACGGGCTGGGCGGCTCGGTGTGGTCATCGGACACCGAACGCGCCGCGAACGTCGCGCGCAAGGTCCGCTCGGGCACGGTCGGAGTGAACCACTACGTCAACGAACCGGTCGCCCCGTTCGGCGGCATCAAGGAGAGCGGCATGGGCCGGGAGTTGGGGCCGGAGGGCCTCGACGCATTCCAGGTCTACAAGACGATCTACCTGCCGCCGGCCTAGTGAGGAAGAGGACGATGGCAACGAAGCCAAGCCAAGGCGACGATCTGGAATGCGTCGAGCGCAGCCGCGAGGTTCTCAGTGCAACGGCGGCGATGCTCACGGACGACAACCTCGCACTACCGGCGAACTCCGATCTGGAGGCCAGCGACTCAGCCCTGGAATCGGCCCGCATGGCGCTAGCCCGCTGCCTCGAGCAGAGTCCGGGGCAGCTGCCGGGTGTTCGCACGGCCGCCCTGATGCTGGAATCGGTTGCCGCACAGGCCAGCGTCAAAGACGCGTTGCTGCAGCGGCGGGCCGATGTCGCGACCGGAGCCCGCGACGCGGTGTCCGCGCTGCGCAACGCACCATCGGCCAGTGCGCTCGCTGAGCGAGCGCCCGTCGAGGTGCGGCGAATCGGCTTCCGGCGCGCGCTGTTCTCCCGGATCGAACAGGGAACGTGGCTGGCACGCTCGGGTTTCGCGGTCGACGATCCGGACTTCGGCGGAGCACTGGTCGAGATCGGCCGGGCCAATCCCCGGCGGCTCAACGGACCACTGCTGGAGAGCGAGATGGTTCGCCGTGGTGCGCCGATGGTGATCTCCGACCCGCAGACGAACCCGCGGGTGCACGCCGAGTTCATCAGGTACACCGGCACTACCAGCTATGTGGCCGCTCCGGTGCTCGCCTGGGGTGAGCCGGTCGCGATGATCCACGCCGACCGCGACGTCGACAGTGCGGTCGACGAATTCGACCGGTGCATGCTGGGCACGTACGCCGAGGGACTGGGCCTAGCCATCGAGCGGGCACAGTTGATGGAGCGGCTTCAGGCGGTCCGCCGGGCGACGTCGGACTACCTCGCCGGCGTGCGCGCGATCGCCGACGATTTCACCGCCGATGTGGTGGATACCGCCGCGCTCGGCTTGGAGCCGGTGGGCGACCCGGTGCACCCCCGCACCTTGATCGACGAGCGCTGCGAACGGCTGACGCTACGCGAGTGGGACGTGCTGCGAAACCTGGCTTCCGGCAAGACCAACGCCCAGATCGCGACCGGGCTGTTTGTCACCGAAGGCACGGTCAAGTCCCACGTCAAGCACATCCTCCGCAAGCTCGGCGCCACCAACCGCACCGAGGCGGTGGCCCGCTACCACCGGATGATCGTGAACTCCGGCGCCAACGCGGGCTGACCGCAACCTGATTCAGTACCGGATGACCCCGCGGATGTTACGGCCCTCCAGCATGTCCGTGTAGCCCTTGTTGATCTCGTCGAGGGTGTACTCGCGGGTGATGAGCTCATCGAGTTTGAGCTCGCCCAACTTGTACATCTCCAGGTACCGCGGGATGTCGTGACGCGGGTTGGACGAGCCGAACAGTGCTCCGTGGATGGACTTCTCGTACAGCGTCAGTTCGAAGAGCGAACCGCCGATGGTGAGCTCGGTCGGATGGCCGATGGCGGTGACGATCACCTTGCCGCGCCGGCCCACCAGGCTCAGCGCCTCGGCGACGTAACCGGCCTCTGCGACGTCGGTGGTGATGATGCAGGCATCGGCCATCACACCACGGGTCAGGTCGGTGATCAGTCCCAGAGCCGTCGGCACGTCGGGCGCGGTGTGGGTGGCACCGAAGATCTTGGCCTGATCGCGCTTGAACTCCACCGGATCGATGGCCACGATGTGGCGCGCGCCGGCAGCCTTGGCGCCCTGCACCGAGTTGGCCCCGATACCGCCGACACCCATGATCACCACGGCATCTCCCGGGCGGACACCGGCGGTGTTCACCACGCTGCCGAAGCCGGTGGGCACACTGCAGCCGATGACCGCGGCCTTCTCCAGATTCGTGTCGGGATCGACCTTGACCACCGACGCCATCGGAACCACGGTGTACTCCGAGAACGTGCCCAGCAGGCACATCTGACCGAGGCCCTGGCCTTTGGCGTGGAACCGGTAGGTGCCGTCGAGTTGAGGACCCTGGATGATCTGCGCGCCGAGGTCACACAGGTTGGTCATGCCGCGGGCGCAGTGCGAACACTTACCGCAGGCGGGAAGGAAACTGAGCACCACCGAGTCGCCGACTTCCACGTCGGTGACACCGGGCCCCACTTCGGCGACCACCCCGGCGCCTTCGTGGCCGCCCACATAGGGCAACCCCACCGGGATGTCGCCGGTCACCAGGTGGTAATCGGAATGACACATCCCGCTGGCGGTCAGCTTGAGCAGCACCTCACCGGCCTTGGGTGGATCGAGTTCGACCTCCTCGACCTCCCACTTGCCTCCGAGCTCCCACAGAACCGCAGCCTTCGTCCGCACGGTCACACCTTTCCCTAGATCGCTGCCCTAATCGTGACGTGGAACCTACGCCTGCACATCTTCCAAAGGGGTTAAATCTGCGGCCGGCCCGTATCCCTTCAGAAGTAGCTCCCCTTAGAAGTAGCGCGGGAACCGGCTCCAGTCCGGGTCGCGCTTCTCCAGGAAGGCGTCGCGGCCCTCGACGGCCTCATCGGTCATATAGGCCAGCCGGGTGGCTTCGCTGGCGAAGATCTGCTGCCCGACCAGCCCGTCGTCGAGGAGGTTGAACGCGAACTTCAGCATCCGTTGGGCCTGCGGGGACTTGCCGTTGATCTTCGCGGCCCACTGCAGGCCGACGTTCTCCAGATCGGCGTGGTCGACGACCCGGTTGACCGCACCCATCTGGTGCATCTGCTCGGCGGTGTACGGATCACCGAGGAAGAAGATCTCGCGCGCGAACTTCTGGCCCACCTGTTTGGCCAGATAGGCGCTGCCGTAGCCACCGTCGAAACTGCCGACGTCGGCATCGGTCTGCTTGAACCGGGCATGCTCCCGGCTGGCCAGCGTGAGGTCGCAGGTGACGTGCAGGCTGTGCCCGCCGCCGGCGGCCCACCCGTTCACCAGGCAGATGACAACCTTGGGCATGAACCTGATCAGCCGCTGGACTTCCATGATGTGCAGCCGCCCAGCGCGGGCGGGGTCGACGGTCTCCGCGGTCTCCCCCGCCGCGTACTGGTACCCGCTGCGGCCGCGGATGCGCTGATCGCCGCCCGAACAGAACGCCCAGCCGCCGTCCTTCGGCGAGGGCCCGTTCCCGGTCAGCAGCACCACGCCGACTTCCGGCCACATCCGGGCATGGTCGAGCGCACGGTAGAGCTCGTCGACGCTGTGCGGACGGAACGCGTTGCGAACCTCCGGTCGGTCGAACGCCACCCGGACGGTCGGTTGCGGCACGCCGTCGCGCACGTGGCGGTGGTAGGTGATGTCGGTGAGGTCCTCGAAGCCCTCGACGGGCTGCCACAGGGACGGGTCGAACGGGTTGTCGGGCATGCGCGTCATGGTATGACCCGTCCGCCCGGCTGCCCCTTCCGGTGCGCAAAGACCTCTCTTTCGGCGACTGGCGCCCGACTCCGCGCAGTGCTGTGGTGGTGCTGACGGACTGGCGCGACCAAGGAGCAGACGTGGCCCAAGGATGTCGAATCGTCTTCAATCGCAGCACCTGCTCGGGAATCGGCCTGTGCGAGATGCATGCGCCGGACTTCTTCGAGATCGCCGACGACGGCGACGGCCTGATGACGCCACGCACGCTGACGGTGGACGCGGAGCATCGCGAAATGGTGGAGCACGCCGCGTCGAGCTGTCCGACCGCGTCGATCACCGTGGTCGATCTCTAGACGAACGTCTCTTTCGAGTGGCAGGGCAATTACCCCTGTTGGGAGATGCGCATGCCACCGGGGGCCCTTAGCGTTGGGTCCGTGGTAGCCCCCCACCGAACGGTGGAGCCGGCCGAGGCCGTCTCCCGTCTCGACCTGTCCGGGGCCTCTCGGACCACTGCCACCAAGGAGGCATTGGCACGGCTACGGGCCGTGTCGAGCAACCATGACCTTGCCGATCGGGTCCCCGCCGAGTTGTGCCGGGCCGGCTTCGGCCGGGTGCTGTTCTCCCTGATCCGTCAGAACACCTGGCTCGTGCGCTCGGCGCACACCGTCGGCGACGCACAGATGGCGGCGACTCTGCTCGAAGTGGGACGAGCCCACCCCCGCCGGCTCCGCGGCCCGCTCCCGGAGAGCGCGATGCTGCGCACCCGACAGCCGATTCTTGTCGACCACCCACTGTCGGACCCCCGGGTGAACTCCCGTCTGGTGGCCGTCGTCAAGTCCAACGTGTATGTCGCTGCAGCAGTGCATATCTGGGACACTCCGGTGGCGCTGCTGCATGCCGACGCACCTACCGACATGGGTGACGTCGGGCCCGCAGACCGCGATGTGCTGGGGGTGTTCGCCGAGGGGCTCGGGGCGATCATGGAGCGCAACATCGCGCTGGAGCGGATGCACGCCCTGCGCGCCGGCGCCGAGGGTCATTCCAGGCTTCTCGACTCGATTGCCGACGTACTCGGCGAGATACCCGATGTTGCCGACGCGACGCCGGCCGCCGAACACCATCCGTCGTCAGAACGGGTCGCCGGCGACATCTCTCAGTGGCTGACCCGCCGCGAGGTCCAGGTGCTGAACCAGCTGGCGGCGGGAAAGACGAACGCGCAGATCGGCGCGCGCCTGTTCATCTCCGAGGGAACGGTCAAATCGCACCTGCGGCACATCATGGACAAGCTGGGCGCGGCCAACCGCACCGAAGCCGTCGCGCGCTACCGCGAGCAAACCAGGGGTTATCCCCCCTCTGGCGCAGAAAGTTGACCCCATAAGCCGATGTGGCGGCAGTCACATCCTCAATAACCTCGGTTCGACGACCGCCGGGCCCATGCCCGGCAACCGGAGAGCTGAGGACAAGAATGACCGCGTCGACCGAGGACATGGACACCCGACTGAACTCCCTGGAGTTCTGGGCCAAACCGCGGGCCTACCGCCACGAGGCGTTCCGGTGGCTGCGCACCAACAAACCGATCAGCTGGAACGAACCGCCGGAGTCGCTGGACCCCAACCTGCAGAACGCCAAGGGCTTCTGGTCGATCGTCAAGCACAAGCACCTGCGCGAGGTCTCCCGCAACGTCGAGGTGTTCAGCTCGGCCGAGGGCGTGTTCATCGACGACTTCCCACAGCTGGAGACCATGCTGTCGTTCATCGTGACCGACCCGCCCCGGCACACCGAACTGCGCAATATCGTCACCGTCGCGTTCACCCCGCGCAACATCCGCAAGATGACCGGCCGGATCGCCGGCATCGTCGAGAAGATCATCGACGACGTGGCCCCACGCGGCGAGGGCGACCTCTGTGAGCTGATCACCAAAGAGGTTCCCGGGCAGGTCTTCTGCAGCATGCTCGGCATCACCGACCGCGAGCAGATCCAGTACACGATGGACGCCGCCGAGCAGTTCGCCTGTTGGAATGATCCGGAGTACGCGCATATCGGTTCGCCGTTGATGGTCTTCGCCGACGCATCGATGAAGTTGGCCACCCTGGCCAATGAGCTTGTGCCCGAGCGAATGAAGAATCCGGGCGACGATCTGCTCAGCTGGGTCGCCGAAGCGCAATACGAGGGCAAGAAGCTCAACCAGGACGAAGTGGGCGTGTTCTTTGCGCTGCTCGCCGCCGGCGCCAACGACACCACCCGGCACATGATGGCCAGCACCCTGGACCTGTTCCAGAAGCACCCCGATCAGCTGACCTATCTGATGGAGGACTTCGACGGCCGGATCGACGACGCGGTCAACGAAGCCCTGCGCATGGAGCCCCCGTTGATGCACTTCCGCCGCACCGCGACGCAGGACTACCGACTCGACGACGTCACCTTCAAGAAGGGTGACAAGGTCGTGATGTGGTACTACGGCAGCAATCGCGACGAGGAGGTCTTCGAGAACTCCGAGCAGATGGACATCAGCCGCGACGAAAAGCACAACCCGCACCAGTCATTCGGGGCCGGCGGTCCGCACTACTGCCTGGGCCACATCCTGGGCCGCGAGGTGCTCAAGGCGCAGATGCGCGAGATCTACCACCGGATGAAGGATCTGGAGGTCGGCGAGCCCGACCTGCTGCTGTCGAACTTCATGAACGGGACCAAGCGGCTGCCCGCTACGTGGACTCCGGAGAAGAAGAAGCAGTCCTGAACGGTCGGCTCACACCGCCGAGGCGACGGGTTCCGACCGGTCGGGGGAACGCTTGAGTTCCTGCAGCATGAACCACGTCGTACCGGAGATGTAGGCGCCCCACACCACCACGGGCATGTAGAAGGCCAGCAGCCCGTGATAGGCGAACGGACCGCTCTTGAAGAACGCCGGCCCGGCGGCGGTGATGATCGATAGGGCGCCGGCCAGCGTCAGCCAGGTGAACCAGCGCGGGATCATCGGCTGGGGCCGGTCGTCCATCAACTCGACGACACCGGTCGCGGCCATCTCGAGGGACAGGTAGATCCAGCCCAACAGAAACGCGAACCACGCCCAGTCGTACCAGGATTGGATGACATCGGCCCCGTACTCGGGACGATAGGCAGCGACGATCCAGGCACAGCAGTTGAAGAACACGATCAGCGAGATGAAGACTCCGCACACCGCGGTGGTGAACGACCACAGCGGGTGCCGACCCTCAATCCTGGACAGCATGATGCCGAAGGCGATCGAGCCCGGCGTCAGTATCCCGGCCGCGATGTAGAACAGGGTGCAACCGACGATGACACCCCAACGGTGGGTCTCGGTGAACCAGACCTTGGTGGCGTCCATTCCGAGGTCGGCGCGGGCCGGCATGATGAAGTGAGCGATACCCAACCACCCGACGGCGGTCAGGGCGACGAAGATCCAGTTGCACCACAGCCCGATCTTCAGCGAGCTCTTCCTATCGATGGTCGCCACGAATCAACCTCTCTTTCAAGGGTTTCAACTGATCCCCCGGGTGAGGAACCAGAAGCCGAGAATCAGGGCGGTCACGACGGCGCTCCACCCTTGGAAAACCATCCGGACCCCAACCGGGGCGCCCCGCAGCTCCATGAAGTCCAGCATCACGAAGCGAACCTTCACCGCCGCGATCACGAAGGTGCCCGTGACGGTGGCGGCCGGGCTCACGAGCTCTTTCGACAGCACCCAGGTGGTGAGGACGGTCAGCACCATCAGGCCCAGCCACACCTTGGTGGCGCGCTCGCGCAACAGCGACATCAGCCGGCCGCCTTCATCAGGTACAGCAATGGAAACAACACGATCCACAGGTAGTCCACCAGATGCCAGAACGACGCAACGGACTCCGGGAGCGCCGCATCGGTGCTTCGGTATCGGCCGCGGCGCGACCCAATCCAGACGAAGGTCAACAGTCCAGTGCCCAGCAGCACGTGCAGCAGGTGGATTCCGGTGAGGGTGAAGTACCACATATAGAAGGAGTTGGTGGCGGGTGTGATGCCATCAGCGATCTTGCCGCTGTACTCGACCGCCTTGGACACCATGAACAGTGCTCCGGTCAGGGCGCCCGCGAGCAGGTAACGCGACACCCGCTGGATCTGATCACGCTTGAGGGCCTGGATGGCCAGCGCGACGGTCCATGAGCTCGTCAGCAGGAGCAGGGTGTCGATACCGCCGAGATCACGGTTGAGGGACTGCCGCGACAATTCGAACAAGCCCGGGTTATGGCGGCGATCGATCATGAAGCTCGCGAACAGGATCGCGAAGACAACCGAGTCGGCACCGATCAGTGCCCAGATGCCATCGACGCCCGGCAGGCGGCCCGTCCGGGCCGCCGGGGCAGCCGACACAGTCACCATCCGATCATCACGGCCCGACGGCGCGCGGGCGTCGCCCCAAGGGGCACTATCGCTCTTCCTTAGGAGGGACCTTCGTGAGGGAGGTTGTATCCGTTGTCAGGAAGCGCCGTCGGACTGGTACAGCATCGACACCGCTTCCACCCGGTTCCCGGCGCGCAGCTTCCGCAGGATGTGCTTCACATGCTGTTTGACGGTGCCTTCGGAGATCACGAGTTGCGCGGCGATCCGAGCGTTACTCATGCCCGTGGCCATCAGTTCGAGGATCTGCACTTCGCGCGCGGTCAGCACTTCACGCACGGAGTCGACGGCTCGTTTCGTCACACGTGTGGCGAGGGGCAACTCGGTTAACCGCTCGTCGGGTGCCTTCCCCAACGAGAACTCTCCGACGCTCGCGACGCTGTCGTGGCATTCGTTGGCGATCGTCCGCAATTGCGACCCGATGGTGTTCAGCTGTTCGGCGGCCCGGGCCCGGCTGAGCGCGAGTTGCAGACCCTTGGCGTAGGTGGCGAGCGCTTCGCAGTCCGTCGCATCGGGGTCGCGGCCCTGGATGTAGCAGTCGCCGTGCAGCAGCCCCACGACCCGGTTGCCCGACATGACCGGCACGGCGACGTAGGAGTCGGAACGGGACGCCTCGGCGATCCGGCGATGAACCCGGGTGGTGTCCCGCTGGACGTCGGTCACGATCATCGGCTCGTTGCGGCGCACGACCTCGGTCTCGTGCAGGCCGGGAACCAGGCGCTGCGGCTGCTCCTTGCCGATCCGATTGATCTCGTCGGCCCAATCGGGGTCGTCGACCACGTAGACGGCCTCGGAGATCCAGACTCCGTCCACGATCCGGGAGAAGATGGCGCGATCGAATCCCAGGTACCGGGTGAGCTGGGGGCCCAGGACGGCCAGTTCCGCCACGGTGGAGGGCGCCGACTCCAGCCGGGCCAGGGCCTCGCCCAGCAGTCGCGGTCCCTTCGCGGCGCGTAGGACGGCGTCGTCGGCGACGGTGAGCCGGCGCAGTAGGTCGAGCACCGCCCCGGCATGGGGCGTGTCGTCCAGCAGTTCGGCCAGCGTCGTCCAGGCCCCCTCCACGATGGCCCGCGCGTCGGCCAGCCGCGGCCGCCACTGCGGATCGGCGGTGTCGGCGATCGACCGCAGGCCGTCCAGGACCGCGCGAAGGCGTTGCTCGTCGCGGTCCCCCGACGGCGCCTCCGCCGACAGAGCGAGGCTGTCCTGCATCGCGCCATGGTACGTCCGCGGTTGCCGCCTGACTGCGGACTCCGGGATATCCCCTTGGGGTAAGGGAAACACTCCGTGGGCGGTATTTACCTGGAGGTTTGCGCAGATTTGGATTGATGCGGTTGCAAAACACGACAGGAGCGCCGCATGTCAGTACGGATCATGGACCCCGCCGCCAAGGTGCTGGCCGATCCCAAGGCCTATTCCGACGAGAAGCGGCTGCATGAGGCGCTGGCCCACCTGCGGGCGCACGCGCCGGTCTCCTGGGTGGACGTGCCCCCGTACGCGCCGTTCTGGGCGATCACCAAGCACACCGATGTCATGGACATCGAGCGGGACAACGAGCTGTTCACCAATGATCCCCGCCCCTTCCTCGAGGTCGCCGAGTTCGACGAGAAGCAGCGCGCCGAGCGGGAGGCGGGCATGGGTCTGCGCACCCTCATCCACACTGACGACCCGCACCACCGCGATCTGCGCAAGGTCGGCGCGGACTGGTTCAAGCCGTCCGCCCTGCGGAAACTGCAGACCCGATGCGACGAGCTGTCCAAGATCTGGGTCGGCAAGATGGCCACGATGGGCCCGGAGCTCGATTTCGCCCAGGACATCGCGGTGAACTACCCGCTGTATCTGATCCTGACGCTGCTGGGCATGCCCGAGTCGGACTTCGGCTTCATGCTCAAGCTCACCCAGGAGCTGTTCGGCGCCAACGACGAGGAGATGGCCCGCGGCGGGTCAACCGATGCGTCCGAGGCGTTCATGGCCGCGATCATGGACATGTTCGCCTACTTCACCCAGCTGACCGCGTCCCGGCGCGAGCATCCGACCGATGATCTGGCGTCGGCCATCGCCAACGCGAAGATCAACGGTGAACCGCTCACCGACATGGACACGCTGTCCTACTACGCGATCGTCGCCAGCGCGGGCCATGACACCACCAGCGCAGGTTTGGCCGGCGGCATGCTGGCGCTGCTGCAGAACCCCGACCAGCTGGCCCGGCTCAAGGCCGATCCGTCCCTGATGGGCACCGCCGTCGAGGAGATCATCCGTTGGGTGGTGCCGGTCAAGGAGTTCATGCGTACCGCCCAGGCGGACACCGAGATCCGCGGCGTGCCGATCAAGAAGGGCGAGGCGGTACTGCTGAGCTATGTCTCGGCCAACCGCGACGAGGAGGTCTTCGCCAACGCCGACAAGTTCGACGTCGGCCGTGACCCCAACAAGCACCTGTCCTTCGGCTACGGCGTGCACTTCTGCCTGGGCGCGTCGCTGGCCCGGATGGAGATCAACAGCTTCTTCTCCGAACTGATCCCGCGGATCGAGTCCATCGAGTTGGACGGTGATCCGGAGCTGATTTCGACGCTGTTCGTCGGTGGCCTCAAGCGGCTGCCGATCCGCGTCACGCTGAAGTGAATCGATGCCGTTGAACGCTCCGGAACCGAATTCGTCGTCGCTGGAGGGCCTCCCGCGGACATCGATCGGGCTGAGCGACGATCTGTTGTTGCCCGACGAGACGGTCGAGATCCGGGCGCAAGCCCGCGAGTTCGCCGAGAACGTGCTCCGGCCACGAGCCACCGAACTCAACAACGCGACGGAGTCCAAGGCGGCGTTCCCGCGCGACATCCACGAGGCCATCGCCGACGCCGGCCTGTACGCCGTCCCGTTCGCCGCCGACGTGGGCGGCCGGGGCCTGCAGTATCCGATGCTGGCGGCGGCCACCGTTGCCGAGGAGTTGGCCTACTTCACCCCGGGGGCGGCGTCCGCCCTCTACGACGGCCAGGCCCTGCTGGTGGGCCGCACCCTCGACGGGGCCCCGCCGCACATCCGCGGCGAGTTCCTGCCCAAGCTCATTCGCGGTGAGATCGTCGGCTCGTTCGCAACAAGCGAACCCGACGCCAGCACCGATCTTTCCGCAGCCGCCATGCGCACCCGGGCCACCGCCGTGGCGGGTGGTTACCGGCTGACCGGACATAAGCGCTGGATCACCAATTCCTGCGCAGCCGACATCATGACGGTGTTGTGCGTCGCCGACGACGGCCAGGCCATGCTTCTCGTCGACATGCACGCCGACGGCGTCCGGGTGGCCGAACCGGACTTGAAGATGGGCAACCGCGTCCAGCTCACCTCGGACGTGGAGTTCACCGACGTGTTCGTCCCCGACGAGCAGGTGATCGCCATCCCCGGTCGAGGGCTCTCCACGGCATTGGCCAGCCTGGCCATGGGACGGATCGGCGTCGCGGCCATGGGAGTCGGTATGGGCCAGTGCGCGTTCGATCACGCCGTGCGGCACATGCGGCATCGCAGCGCCTTCGGCTCGAAACTCGGCGGCTTCCAACACTGGCAGTTCCGGTTCGCCGAGCACGCCATCGCCCTCGAGTCGGCACGCTCCCTCTACCAGAAGGCCGCACGGAAGGTCGACACCACGGGCCGGCCCGAGCCGGAGGCTGCGATGGCGAAGGTGATCGGAAGCCGTGTCGCCGTGGACATCGCGCGGGACGCCATCCAGGTACACGGCGGCTACGGATTCGTCCGCCAGCTCACGGCCGACGGGGTGGCGAACCACCTCGAAACCATCTGGCGCGACAGCAAAGTGGGCGAGATCTACGAGGGCGCCAACGAGGTGCAGCTGTGGAGCATCGCGCGGGTCGCGCTCGGCCGCGACGTGACCGGCTGAGGTTGCACGGCAGGCGATCACGGCAGGATGTGCAGACCCCACTGCGCCAGCACCGGCTGGACCGCGATGAAGTAGGTGGTGTAGTCGTCGCCCTCCGGTGAGGACGACAGAATGCCCACGGCGCTGACGGTGCCGTCGGGGTTCTTGACGAAGCCGGGGCTGCCGCTGTCGCCTTCGAGGCTGAACACGCTGGCCTCGACCACGTTTCCGTCGACGCTGTTGATCACCCCACAGGTCTCGCCGGTGACGGCGCCGATCTTGCAGAACGGCATGCCCTTCGTCAGTTGGCCGGGGGCGAGCACATCGCGGATCTGGTAGCCGCCAACGGCTGTGTAGGGCGCGGGACTGCCGGGATCGAGCCGGATGAGAGACGCGTCCATCTGGTCGCCGTCGTCGACACTGGCGGTGATCCGGCCGAGCGGATTGCCCTGCGCGTCGGTCCATTCCGCGCCGTCACCGGCATCGCAATGACCGCTCGTCAGCAGGTAGTAGCTGCCGTCGGCGCCCTGAGCCGCGAAACCCGCCGTGCACGAGGCGTCCTCGGTGTCGACCTCGGTACCGGGCGCAGGCGTCGCAGCCGCCGTGCCGGCCGTGCCGATCGCGACGAGCGTCGCCGCGCCGGCGTATCCGAGTAACTGCCACAGTCTGGCCATCCCCGACCTCCTCTAGCTGGGCCGACCGGATGCTACCGGGCGGCGCACCCCGGGTGAGCACAAAGCGCAAAATCGTCGCAATCGCAACTTTTGCGCTCCAGTGCGCACAACCGCGCCCTGCGGTGTCCGGCGCCGTAGCTTCGGGCGCGGTGGTTTATCGGCGGAAGGAATTGCACATGGTCGCCATTGGTTCGATCAACTCGTGGCAGCCCGGTGGAGGCGACGTCACCACCTGGACGGCCTCATCGGGCAGCCGGCAACTCGCGCGGAACGCCAAGCGTGACCCGCTGCCGCCGAGCCCGCAGCAAGCCCGACACCTGTGGGCCGTGCGGGCCGGCGGCGGAGAACTTCCCCGGCTGATCGTCGTGGCGTGGGACATCCCCGGCAGCTGTGACATCGCCGCGATGACCGCCGCGGTCGACGCCCACGTTCGCCGCCATGACACCTACCGCAGCATGTTCGAGTTCGAGAACGACACCATCGTGCGCCGCACCATCGAACCGGCGGACATCGAATTCGTCCCCACTTCGTTCGGCCCGATGGACGCCGACCAGATCCGTGCCCACAGCCTGCGGACGACCCCCTGCTCGCTGTCCTGGGACTGCTTCACGTTCGGGATCGTCCAGAAGCCGGACCATTTCACGTTCTACGCCAGCGTCGATCATCTGCATTTCGACCTCACCTCGTCCGCGTTGATGTTCCTCGACATCCATGTCGCCTACCACGATCTGGTGCGCGGCCAGACCGTTGCACTGCCGCCGGCCGCCAGCTACCGCGACTACACCGAGGACCGGCGGGTGAAGGTCGCCGACATGACACTGCAGTCCCCGGCGATCGGGGACTGGATCGCCTTCGCCGAGGCCGCCGACGGGGACTGGCCGAGTTTCCCACTGCCACTGGGAGACACGTCGCCGCACAACCGCGGCGGCTTCCTGACACTTCAGCTTCTCGACACCGAGCAGACCGAGTCGTTCGACATCGTCTGCCGCGAAGCCGGCGCCCGGTTCAGCGGTGGCGTCATGGCCTGCGCCGCCCTGGCCGACCACCAATTCACCGGCCGCACCACCTTCCACGGGTTCACCCCCTCGGACAACCGCACCGCCGCCGAAAGGCTCACCCTGGGGTGGTGCGCCAGCCTGTTCCCGGTCACCGTGCCGATCGGGGACGGCGGCTTCGCGGCGACCGTGCGCGCGGCGCAACGGTCCTTCGACGCCCGCAAGCACCTCGCCGACGTGCCGTTCGAGCGGGTACTGCAACTCGCTGCGACGGACGGGCTGAAGATCGCGCTGCCCTCGCGGCTGCCGATGATGCTGTCCTACATGGACTTCCGCAAGCTAGCCCTATCGGAGCTGTGGAAGCACACCGGCTTCGGCGTCTACGCCGAGGACCTGTCATTCGGCGGTGTCAACGCCTGGATCACCCGGCACGCCGGCGGAACCGACGTCACCATCTCGTTTCCGGACAACCCCGAGGCGCGCCGGTCCGTCCGCGCGTACATCGCGGTTCTGGCCCGGTTGTTCGGGGACGTCGCCGCCGTCACGGACGCGTGGGTCGACCAGATCACCCGCCACGCCAACGCCGGCTACACGCCCGCATAGCCCTCATGCCGGCACAGCCTCGGGCTGGCTCCGCGGGCGCGCGCGTCCCTTATCGATGGTCTGGAAGATGCTCCAGCCCACCAGGATTCCGAGCGCGATGGACAGCACCGCCGACCCCGTGACCGCCAGCGCGGCAAGGCTGCCCGGGCCGCCGGTGACCGCCTCGGCAGCGGACTCGAAACTGAGCGCGCCGGGCACCAGCGCCCAGAACGCCGCCAGCATCATCACGATCGCGGGCGGCGACGTCTTGATCCGCGCCGCCCACATCGCGAACGGCACCTCCAGCACCGCCCCGACGAAGCCGGTGTGGCTGGCGGGCATGACGTTGGCCGCCAGCGCCTGCGCGATCACCGCGACGCCGATCGCGGCGATCAGCCAGAGCAGCGAGGCCGGCGGGGCGGACAGGTAGATGTACAACCCCACGGCCACCACCACGACCGCCACGTACAGCGACCACCCGCCCATCAGTGCCGGCGCCATCTGCGGATGCACCCGGTGGGCGAAGTGCAGACCCTGTGCCACCCCGAATACCAGCAACGCCAACTGGGCGAGCGCGGCCACCAACCGGCTGGCACCGGAGATCACCTGCGAGCTGGCCAACTCCATCGCCGAGACGGTGAGCGAGATGCCCGGCAGCAGCGCCACCAGCGCCGGCGTGATCACCCGCAGCAGCCCATCGTGGGCGGTGTCGGTGACGAACCAGGTCGCCAGGATGGTGACCACCATCGCCGCGACCGTCGGCAACACCGGGTTCAGCGACGGGAACGGCCGCCCGATCTGCACGATGGCGCCCACCACCAGACCGAGGGCCAGATACCCGGGCAGGGCGGCCCAGGTCGGGTGGACCAGCATGCCGAAGCCCAGGGTGGCCAGGGCGTAGCCCACCGTCGTGGCGATCGGCCCGAACCTCGCCTTTGACGTGCGGGCCCGGCGGATCTCCCGCACCGCCTCGACGGGGCTGAGCGCGCCGGCCGCCGCGGGGCGGCGACCGCTCGCCGACCGGAACCCCGATGCAAAAGTCCAGCCAGTGGAACGTCTGGTATTTCACGCTGGCGCTGCTCGCGATCCTGTTCATCCAGGACGCGTGGCGCGCGTGGCGCGAGACCGAGCC
>CAZHUU010000001.1:79944-98608 GCA_964535335.1 uncultured Mycobacterium sp. | reverse complement strand
AACGTCAGCGCACCGGTGATGGGCCACACCTATCCCGGCCCGGGCGGCACCATAGGCCCGGCGATGACCTTCGGCTACCTCGCGGCGTTGCACATCGCCGGAGCCGACAAGCCGGCGACCGTCGACACCGGGAAGGGCTGACATGCCGATCGATCTCGATGTCGCGCTGGGCGCGGAACTCGAACCCGTCGAGTTCTCCTGGAGCAGTAGCGATGTCCAGCTCTACCACCTCGGCCTGGGGGCGGGCGCGGACCCGATGGACCCCGGCGAACTGCGTTACCTGGTCGACAACACCCCGCAGGTGCTGCCAACGTTCGGCAACGTAGCGGCCAGCTTCCACATGACCGAACCCCCAGAGGTGAAGTTCCCGGGGATCGAGATCGAGCTGAGCAAGGTGCTGCACGCCAGCGAGGCCGTGACGGTGCCCGCGCCGCTGCCACCGAGCGGCACCGCCCGGTCGGTCCAGCGCTTCACCGAGATCTGGGACAAGGGCAAGGCCGCGGTGATCGTCAGCGAGTCGACGGTGACCGGCCCCGACGGCACGGTGCTCTGGACCACGAAGCGGTCCATCTTCGCCCGGGGCGAGGGCGGCTTCGGCGGCGAGCGAGGCCCGTCGACCTCGGTGGCCACCCCGGATCGCGCGCCGGACTACGAGATCGACATCCCCGTGCTGCCGCAACAGGCGCTGCTGTACCGGCTCTGCGGCGACCGCAACCCGCTGCACTCCGACCCCGGTTTCGCCGCGGCCGCCGGTTTTCCGCGCCCGATCCTGCACGGGCTGTGCACCTACGGGATGACGTGCAAGGCCCTGGTGGACACCCTGCTCGATGCCGACGTCACCCGCGTCGGCGGATACGGTGCGCGCTTCGCGGGAGTCGTGTTCCCGGGCGAGACCATCAAGGTGAGTGCGTGGCAGGACGGTGACCGCTACATCGGGGTGGTCACGGCGCCCGGCCGTGACGACGCCGTCGTGCTCTCCGACGTGGAGTTGATTCCGGCCTAGCCGGGCTGCCACCGTCGACCCGTCCGCCGTGCCGCCCGAATTCGCGATACGGCCGCGCAAGGCCGACCGGCAGGGCTAGATGTACCTGACAGCAATTCCACAGCTTTGCTTATGTGTACAAAGGAGCCTTCATGAACATTGCTCGAACTTCGACCGTGGGCGTGATCGTCGCGGCGGCCTTGGTTGGCGGCGCAGTCTCCGGCTGTAGCAAGGACAGTGACGAGAAAACGTCCACGTCCACGTCATCCGCGTCGTCGAGCGCGGCCGCCTCGGCATCGTCGAGCGCAGCGGAGAGTTCACCCGCGGCGGCGGGAACCGACTACAGCAACCTGCTGCTCAAGCCGAGCGACATCGATCCGAGCTTCACCGCCACCACTCCACCGGTGCTCAATCCCGGTGGCTCACCGGGTGTCGGGCAGGCGCTGACCAATCCCGGCCAGAACCAGACCATCTACTTCACCATCGTCGTCCTGGACAGCGCGGACAAGACCGGTCCGGAGTTGGAAAGCCTGAAGAGCAGGGCTGGCTCGAAGACCAGCGGCGCACCTCAGCCGGCCGACGTCGGCACGGGCGGCACCATCGCGACCGGCACCTCTCCTGACGGTTCTAAGGCGATCACCGAGGTGTTCTTCGCCGAGGGCAAGGCAGTCGCCAACATCGAGTTCGAAAGCGCGGCGAACGACCCGGTCCAGCCCGAAACTGCGCTGGCGATCGCCAAGATGCAGGACGAGCAGATCAAGAAGAACCTGCCCAGCTAGTCCCGTACCCGGCGACGGAACGCGGCCCCCGGCGCCGCGTTCCGTTTCAGCCGAGGATGAGACCGGACGTCGGCACACCCGTTCCCGCGGTGACGAGCACATGCTCCACGTTGGGCACCGGGTTGACCGAGGTACCCCGCAGTTGACGCACGCCCTCGGCGATGCCGTTCATCCCGTGGATGTACGCCTCGCCTAGCTGGCCGCCGTGGGTGTTGATCGGCAACCGACCACCGATCTCGATCGCGCCGTCGGCGATGAAATCCTTGGCCTCGCCCCACCCGCAGAACCCCAACTCCTCCAACTGGATCAGCGTGAACGGGGTGAAGTGGTCGTAGAGGATCGCGGTCTGGATATCTGTCGGCTTCAGTCCCGACTGCGCCCACAGCTGCTTGCCCACCAGACCCATCTCGGGGAGGCCGTCGAGTTCGGGGCGGTAGTAGCTCACCATCGAGTACTGGTTCGGGCTCGAGCCCTGCGCGGCCGCCTCGATGATCGCGGGCCGGTGCTTGAGATCCTTGGCCCGCTCCGCCGACACCACGACGATCGCCACGCCGCCGTCAGTCTCCTGGCAGCAGTCCAGCAGTCGCAGCGGTTCGGCGATCCAGCGCGAATTCTGGTGGTCCTCAATGGTGATCGGCTTGCCGTAGAAGTAGGCCTTCGGGTTATTCGTCGTGTGTTAGCGGTCGGCCACCGAGATGGCGCCGAAGTCCCGGCTGGTCGCCCCGGCCAGGTGCATGTACCGCTTGGCGATCATCGCCACCTGCGCGGCCGGCGTCGAGAGCCCATGCGGGTACGAGAACGAGTTGTCCACGCTGGTCGAGTCCGCGCCCTGGATCAGCCGCAGCTGAACCTGGCCGAACCGCATGCCCGAACGCTCATTGAAAGCGCGATATGCCACAACACAATCCGCGACACCGGTGGCCACCGCGATGGCGGCCTGCTGGATGGTCGCGCAGGCCGCGCCGCCGCCGTGATGGATCTTGGAGAAGAACTTCAGGTCACCGATCCCGGTCGCCCGCGCGACGGCCACCTCGGTGTTGGAGTCCATCGTGAAGGTCACCATGCCGTCGACGTCGGCGGGTGTCAGGCCCGCATCGTCGAGTGCGTCCATCACCGCCTCGGCGGCCAGCCGCAGTTCGCTGCGTCCGGAGTCCTTGGAGAAGTCGGTCGCGCCGATGCCGGCGATCGCCGCCTTACCCGAAAGCTCGCCGGGCATCAGGCGTCCCCTCCGATCGTCAGGGTCGAGGTGGCGATCACATGGTCGCCCAGGCTGTTGCTGCCGGTGACCTTCACGGTGATCAGACCGTCTTCAACAGCGGTCACCTCACCGGAAAAGGTCACGGTGTCGTAGGCGTACCACGGCACACCGAGGCGCAGCCCGATCGACTTGATCACGGCGTTGGGCCCGGCCCAGTCGGTGACGTAGCGCTGGACCAGGCCGGTGTCGGTGAGGATGTTGACGAAGATGTCCTTGGATCCCTTGGCCTGCGCCTTGTCCCGGTCGTGGTGCACATCCTGGTAGTCGCGGGTGGCGATCGCCGTCGAGACGATGAACGTGGGATCGCCGTACAGCGCCAGCTCGGGCAGCTTGGTGCCGACTTCCACCGTTGGTGCACTCACGATTCAGGCTCCCATGCGTACAGGGTCCAGGCCGGGCCGTCTTCCCCGGCAGGGAAGTCGATATACGTTGCGTGGACCGGCATTCCGATCTCCACCTTGGAATGGTCGACGTTGCGCAGCTCGCCGAGCATGCGTACACCCTCCTCGAGTTCGACGAGCGCGATGACGAACGGCACCGTGCGACCGGGAACCTTCGGGGCGTGGTGGACCACGAAACTGAACACCGTTCCCTTACCGCTGGCGACCACGTAATCGGTCGGGACACCCGCGTCCTGCCATAGGGCCGGCACCGGCGGATGTTGTAGGGAGCCGTCGGGCCGCTTCTGCAGCCGCAGTTCGTGCGCATTGACGCCGTCCCAGAAGAACTGGGTGTCCTTGGACGGGGCCGGCCGCATCATGAACGTCGGGTCCAGGTCCTCGGGCACCGACGAGGCAGCCGCCTGCGCTTGGTCGGCGGGTTTGAATTTCATGATGCGCCACATCATTTCGGCGACATCCTCGTCACCGACCTGCCAGGTGATCTTCTGGGTGATGAAGAAGCCCTCACCCAGTGCGGTGTTCTTGGGGCCGACGACGTCGGTGAGTTCGGCGCTGACGCTCACATCTTCGCCGGGCCGCAGGTAGCGGTGGTAGGTCTGCTCGCAGTTGGTCGCCACGACGCCGATGTAGCCGGCGTCATCGAACAGGGTGATGATCTTGCCCAGCGGGTCGTCGTCCGGCCGGTTCCCACCGAGGCCCATCATCGTCCACACCTGGATCATCGCCGGCGGCGCGACGGTGCCCGGATGGCCCGCGTCCCTGGCGGCGGCCTCGTCGATGTAGATCGGGTTCTTGTCGCCGATGGCGTCCAGCCAGTGGTCGATCACCGGCTGGTTCACCGCATGGCGACCGGTGCGGGGCTTGCTCTTGCCCTCGGCCTTGACCTTCTCCGCGGCCGTGCGGATGTCGTCGACGGCGCTCATCTGGGCACCCTCGGCACCTTGAGGCCCGAGGCGGCAACCTGTTCTCGCATCACCTCGTTGACCCCGCCACCGAAGGTGATGACGAGGTTGCGCTTGGTCTGCGAGTCCAGCCACTCCAACAGTTCGGCGGTCTGCGGCTCGGCCGGGTTGCCGTACTTGCCGACGATCTCCTCGGCCAGCCGGCCGATCCGCTGAATCCGCTCGGTCGAGAACACCTTGGTGGCAGCGGCGTCCGCGATGTCGATGGTTTCGCCGGAGGCCGCAACCTGCCAGTTGAAGAGCTCGTTGATCCGCCAGATCGCCTTGATCTCTCCCAGGAGCCGACGCACGTCGTCGTGGTCGAGCGGCGTCACACCGTTACCGCCCGGCTTCGACGCCCACTCGTGCACGCGGTCGTAGATCCCGGCGATCCTGCCCGCCGGTCCGAGCATCACCCGCTCATGGTTGAGCTGGGTGGTGATCAGCCGCCAGCCGGCGTTCTCCTCACCGACCAGCATGTCGACCGGAACCCGAACATCGTTGTAGTACGTGGCGTTCGTGTGGTGTGCGCCGTCCGAGAGGATGATCGGCGTCCACGAGTAACCCGGGTCGGTGGTGTCGACGATCAGGATCGAGATGCCCTTGTGCTTCACCGCATCCGGATCGGTGCGGCAGGCCAGCCAGACATAGTCGGCGTCGTGGCCACCGGTGGTCCAGATCTTCTGTCCGTTGACGATGTACTCGTCGCCCTGGCGAACCGCGGAGGTGCGCAGCGACGCGAGGTCGGTGCCCGCCTCGGGCTCGGAATAGCCGATGGCGAAGTGAACCTCGCCGGCCAGGATCGCCGGCAGGAACTTCTTCTTCTGCGCCTCGGTGCCGTACGTCTGCAACGTCGGCCCGACGGTCTGCAACGTCACCGCCGGCAACGGGACGTCGGCACGCGCCGCTTCGTTGACGAAGATCGACTGCTCCACCGGGCCGAAGCCGTGACCGCCGTACTCCTTGGGCCAGCCGACCCCGAGCTTGCCGTCGGAGCCCATCCGCTTGATGATCGCGCGATAGGCCTTGCCGTGCCGGTCGACCTCCATCTCGGCCCGCTCCTCGGCCGAGATGAGATTCGAGAAGTACTGCCGCAGTTCGGCCTGCAGGTGCCGCTGCTCGGGGGTCAGTTCGATGTACATTGCGCTCCCACCAGGTCGAGGCGATGCGAGGGACCACCCAGCAGTCGGGTGAGGTCCTTGATCGAAGAGTAGTAGCGGTGCATGGGATAGGTGATGTCCATCCCCATACCGCCGTGCAGATGATGACAGGTCTGCATGGCCGGCGGCGCCTGCGAGGTCAGCCAGTAGCCCAGCACGTCGAGGTCGTCGTCGGCGTCCCTGTCCTCGGCAAGCCGCCAGATCACCGAGTTCGACGCCAAAGCCAGTGTCCGCGAGGCGATGTAGACCTCGGCGAGCTGCGCGGCCACGGTCTGGAAGGTGGACAGCGGCCTGCCGAACTGCTCGCGGTTCGCCACGTAGTTCGCGGTCAGCTTCAGGGCGCCGGCAACCAGGCCCGCCGCGAACGCTCCGATCGCGGCCAGTGCCAGTTGGTTGACCCGATGCGCCGAAGCGCCCTCGAGCACCGCGTCGGGTTCCACGGTCACGTCGGTGAAGGTGACCGCGTATTCGTCACCGCCGGTGGACGACGGTGTCTTGGTCAGCTGTACGCCGTCGGCCTTCGAGGAGACCACCGCGACCCCGCTGTCGGCGGTGACGATCAGCCAGTCGGCCTGCTCGGCGTACGGTACGGCCACCTTGGTGCCATTGAGCCGGCCGCCGGACAGTGTGGTCGCCGGCCGGTCGGGAAGCGAGGCGCCGGGCTCGTCGAGCGCTGCCGACAGGATCGCGCCCTTGGCCACACCGGCGAGGAACCGGTCCTGCTGCGCCTCGGAGGCGAGGTCGAGCAGCGGGATCAGACCGAGACCGATGGTCGCCAGTGCCGGTGAGATCGTCCCGTGCCGGCCGATCTCGGTCAGCGCCGTCGCGATCTCGGGCAGTCCGACCCCGTCTCCCCCCAGGCGCTCGGGCACGCCGAGCGCGGTCACCCCCCCGGAAACCAGCGCGTCCCAGGTGTTGTCGCGGTCCAGGACCGAGGTCACCACGTCGGCGACAGCCTGCTGTGCCGGGTCCGGAGTGAAATCCACCCGAATCCTCCTTGATTCGTCGATTACAGAGCTACTGGTGCCTTACCGGTGTAGTCAACCTGCCAGTGCTTGATGCCGTTGAGCCACCCCGCACGGAGCCGCTCAGGGGTGCCAAGCGAGGTGATGTCGGGCATGTGGTCGGCAATCGCGTTGAACATCAGGTTGATGGTCATCTTGGCCAGGTTGGCGCCGACGCAGTAGTGCACCCCGGTGCCGCCGAAGCCGACGTGCGGGTTCGGGTTGCGCAGGATGTTGAAAGTGTGCGGATCGTCGAACACCTCCTCGTCGAAGTTGGCCGACCGGTAGAACATGGCCACCCGCTGGCCCTTCTTGATCGGCACCCCACCGAGTTCGACGTCCGCGCCGGCGGTGCGCTGGAAGGCGGTGACCGGGGTCGCCCACCGCACGATCTCGTCGGCGGCGGTCTCCGGGCGCTCGCGCTTGTAGAGCTCCCATTGATCGGGATGGTGGGCGAAGGCGACCATGCCGTGGGTGATCGAGTTGCGGGTGGTCTCGTTACCGGCGACCGCCAGCATCATCACGAAGAATCCGAACTCGTCCTCGGAGAGTTTCTCGCCGTCGATGTCGGCGTTGATCAGCGCCGTGACGATGTCGTTACCGGGGTGTTCGGCCTTGACCCCCGCCATGTGCATCGCGTAGGCGAGCACCTCCATCGACGACTGCCTGGAGTCGACCTCGGCGAACTCGGGATCCCCATTGCCGGTCATCTCGTTGGACCAGCGGAACAGTTTCAGCCGGTCTTCCTGGGGGACGCCGAGCAGGTCCGCGATCGCCTGCAGCGGCAGCTCGCAGGCCACCTGCTCGACGAAGTCGCCGGACCCCTCCGCCGCGGCCGCCTTCGCGATCCGCTGGGCACGGTCGTTGAGTTCGTCCTTGAGCCTGCCCACCGCGCGCGGGGTGAAGCCCCGGGAGATGATGCGGCGCAGCCGGTCGTGGTGCTCACCGTCCATGTTGAGCATGATGACGCGCTGCATGTCGATGTCCTCGCGCGGTATGTCGTCGGGGAACTGCGGCAGCGCCGTGTTGGGCGCGGACAGGAAGATGTCGTTGCGCCGGGAGACCTCTTTGACGTCCTTGTGCTTGGTGACCACCCAGTAGCCACCGTCGTTGAAGCCGCCTTTGCCGATAGGCTGTTCGCACCACCAGACCGGCGCGACCCTCCGCAGCTCAGCGAGCTCCTCGACCGGCAACTGCTTCACATTCCGGTCCGGATCCAGGAAGTCGAAGCCGTCCGGCAGGTTGGGGGTTGGCATGATCGCGCGCTCCTCAATATGACGTGTTCTAGTGCCAGTAAAACATGGCTTCTCCGCAGACAAAAGGCACCGCGGCATCCTCGCTTGTCAGAGTAATGAAACGTGTTCTAGCCTGACCGCATGGGTAATCCTGTCATCGTCGAAGCCACCCGCAGCCCCATCGGAAAGCGCAACGGCTGGTTGTCCGGTCTGCACGCCACCGAACTGCTGGGTGCCGTCCAGCGGGCCCTGGTCGAGAAGGCCGGCATCGACCCCGGATCGGTCGAGCAGGTCATCGGCGGCTGCGTCACCCAGTACGGCGAGCAGTCCAACAACGTCACCCGGGTCGGTTGGTTGACCGCGGGTCTGCCCGAGCATGTCGGCGCCACCACGGTGGACTGTCAGTGCGGCAGCGCCCAGCAGGCCAATCACCTGATCGCGGGGCTGATCGCCGCCGGTGCCATCGATATCGGGGTCGCGTGCGGGATCGAGGCGATGAGCCGGGTCGGGCTGGGCGCCAACGCCGGTCCGGACCGCGGGAAGATCCGCGCCGAATCCTGGGACATCGACATGCCCGACCAGTTCACCGCCGCCGAGCGCATCGCCAAGCGCCGCGGAATCACCCGCGCCGATCTCGACCACCTCGGGTTCTTGTCCCAGCAACGCGCCAAGCGGGCCTGGGACGAGCACCGCTTCGACCGGGAGATCTCGCCCATCGAGGCTCCGGTGCTCGACGAGAACAAGCAGCCCACCGCCGAGCGGCACCTGGTCAGCCGCGATCAGGGGCTGCGCGACACCACAATGGAGGGGCTGGCCGGACTCAAGCCGGTGATGGAAGGCGCCATGCACACCGCGGGCACCTCATCGCAGATCTCCGACGGCGCGGCCGCGGTGCTGTGGATGGACGAGGACAAGGCCAAGGCCTTGGGCCTGCGTCCGCGCGCCCGCATCGTCAGCCAGGCGCTGGTCGGGGCCGAGACCTACTACCACCTCGATGGCCCGGTGCAGTCCACTGCCCGGGTGCTGGAGAAGGCCGGCATGAAGATGGGCGATATCGACCTGGTCGAGATCAATGAGGCGTTCGCCTCGGTGGTGCTCAGCTGGGCGCAGGTGCACGAGGCCGACATGGACAAGGTGAACGTCAACGGTGGTGCCATCGCCCTCGGCCACCCCGTCGGCTCCACCGGCAGCCGGTTGATCACGACCGCCCTGCACGAACTCGAGCGCACCGATCAGAGCACGGCGCTGATCACGATGTGCGCGGGCGGGGCTCTGTCCACCGGCACCATCATCGAGCGGATCTAGTTTGACCCTCACTGATGCGGAGCGCATCGCGGCCGCCCAGGCCTACATCGATGCGCTCGCCGACCACGACGGTGACAAGGTGCCGTTCGCTCCCGACTGCATTCGCATCGAGATGGGCCTGAAAACCGGCCGGTCCGGAGATCACCTGCGCCGCAGCCTGAATGGCGGGCCGCAATTCCGGCTCATCGAGAGGTGCACACCCCCGGAGTTCACCGTCAACGGCGACGAGGTGCGCGCCCGTTTCGATGTCATCACCAAGCCAGCACTGGCCGGGCGACGGGTATGCGCCCACGTCGACGAGACGTTCCTGATCCCCGCCGACGGCCATATCCATCACATCCGGGCCCATCTTCGCCCGTTCATCCAGCGCTAGTCCGAGGAGTCGTCATGCCCGCAGAGCGGCCGAAGGGCCTTGATACGCCGCAGAGCAAGTTCATCATCAAGTGGATGTCACGGGCCAACACCTTCGTCTACAAGAAGACCGATGGCCGCCTCGGCGGAAAGTTCCTCAAGGGCGCTCCGGTCGCCTTGTTGACGACCATCGGCCGCAAGACCGGCGAGCCGCGGGTCAGCCCCTTGCTGTACCTGCGGGAGGGCGACCGGGTGGTGCTCGTCGCCTCCCAGGGCGGCAGCGACAAGCACCCGATGTGGTACCTGAATCTGAAAGCCAACCCCAAGGTGACGATCCAGATCAAGGACGAAGTGCTGCACCTGACCGCCCGCGACGCCACCGAGCAGGAGAAGGCGGAGTACTGGCCGAAGCTGGTGGCCATGTACTCGAGTTTCGACGACTACCAGTCGTGGACCGACCGGGTGATTCCGGTCGTGATTTGCGACCCGTAGATCGGGGCACGCTGATGGGGTGCCCGACTCATCGCACCCGGTCCGAAACTCCACTCTGCTGAAAGTCGCGCTGAAGCGGTTGCCCAGGCCTGACGCGAATCTACCCGCCCTACAAGGGATATCAGGACGCTGCTGACCGCCGCATCCCGCTGGTGGTGTGTGACCCGATCCCGCGCCTAGGCGCCGAACACCGGTAGCACCGTGCGGGACTTGGCCAGCAGGTCGGTGACGACGGGCCCGAGTTCAGCCGGGTCCCACCGCGCGCCCTTGTCGACGTCCGCGCCGCGCGCCCAGCCCTCGGCCACGCGGATGATGCCGCCCTCGACCTCGAAAACCCGCCCGGTGACCTCGCGGGATTCGGCACTGCCCAGCCAGACCACCAACGGCGAGATGTTCTCCGGGGCCATCGCGTCGAAATCCTGGTTCTGCGTTGACATCATCTCGGCGAACACCGTCTCGGTCATGCGAGTGCGCGCCGACGGCGCGATCGCGTTGACCGTCACCCCGTAGCGGCCCATCTCGGCCGCGGCCACCAGGGTCAGTGCGGCGATGCCGGCCTTGGCCGCGCTGTAGTTTCCCTGTCCGACGCTGCCCTGCAGGCCGGCGCCCGAACTGGTGTTGATGATTCGGGCATCCACCGTCTTGCCCTCCTTGGACAGCGCCCGCCAGTACGCGCCCGCGTGCCGGGTGGTGGCGAAGTGGCCCTTGAGATGCACCGCGATGACGGCGTCGAATTCGTCCTCGCTGGTGTTGGCGATCATCCGGTCCCGGACGATGCCGGCATTGTTCACCAGAACATCCAGTCCCCCAAAGGAATCCACCGCGGTCTGGATGAGGCCGGCCGCCTGGTCCCAATCGGCGACGCTGGCCCCGCTTGCGACGGCCTCGCCGCCCGCGGCGATGATCTCGTCGACCACCGACTGGGCGGCACTGCCGCCACCGGCCGGTGAGCCGTCCAGTCCCACGCCGATGTCGTTGACCACCACCCGCGCCCCCTCGGCGGCGAACGCCAAGGCATGCGCGCGTCCGATGCCGCCGCCGGCACCCGTGATGATGGCCACCCGGCCGTCGAGCAATCCCATTCTGAGTATCTCCTTACTTGTTGGCACTCGATGCGGACAGGTATGCCGGCGGCTCGCCGCCGCCGTGCACCGCCATCTTCGCTCCGCTGATGTAGGCCGCCGCATCGGAGGCCAAAAAGGCTGCCGCCCAGCCGATGTCGGCCGGCTTCGCCAGCCGTCCCAGTGGCACGGTAGCCGCGACGGCCGCCTGCGAGTCGGCATCGCCGTAGAACAACTCAGCCTGCTCGGTCTCCACCATCCCTACCACCAGCGCGTTGACGCGAACCTTCGGCGCCCATTCGACCGCGAGAGTGGTGGTCAGGCTCTCCACCCCGGCCTTGGCGGCGCTGTAGGCGGCCGTACCAGGGGACGGGCGGCCCGCGCTGACACTGGAGATCGAGACGATCGCGCCACCCTGCGGCTGCTGCTGCATGACCGCGTTGGCGGCCTGCGAGACATGCAGCATGCCGAGCAGATTCAGCTCGACGATCTTCAGGTGGAACTTCGGCGACGCCTCGGCGGCCAGCGCGTAGGGCGAGCCACCGGCGTTGTTGACCACGACGTCGAGGCGGCCGTACTGGGCCACGATCGCCTCGATCAGCCCGGCCACGGCGTCCGGGTCCCGGACGTCGCAGCTGTGGAAGTCGTACGGTAGGCCCTCGACGGGGCGCCGGGCGCAGGTGATGACGGTGGCGCCCTGTTCGGCGAAGACGGCGCTGATGCCGGCGCCCACGCCGCGCACACCGCCGGTCACCAGGACTACGCGGCCATCCAGGCCCAGGTTGATCGGCGCATCCGTCACTGTGCTAGCGTACCAAGCAAGTGCTTGCTTAGGCATTCGCCCCGCTCAGGAAGTGGCCCAGGAGCCCCGATGACCATCACGTCCAGCACCGTCGAACCCGGCATCGTCGCCGTCACGGTGAACCACCCGCCCGTCAACGCGCTTCCCTCGCGCGGCTGGTTCGAACTGGCCGACACCATCACTGCCGCGGGCCGCGACATGAGCACCCACGTGGTGATCCTCCGGGCCGAAGGACGCGGCTTCAACGCCGGTGTGGACATCAAGGAGATGCAGAACACCGAGGGCTTCACCGCTCTGATCGACGCCAACCGCGGCTGCTTCGCGGCCTTCAAGGCGGTGTACGAATGCGAGGTGCCTGTGGTCGCCGCGGTCAACGGCTTCTGCGTCGGCGGCGGCATTGGACTGGTGGGCAATGCCGACGTGATCGTGGCCTCCGACGACGCGAAATTCGGTCTGCCCGAGGTCGAGCGCGGAGCGCTCGGTGCGGCCACCCACCTGTCCCGGCTGGTGCCCCAGCACATGATGCGGCGGCTGTTCTACACCGCCGCGACCGTCGACGCCGCGACTCTGCACCAGTTCGGGTCGGTGCACGAAGTGGTGCCCCGCGCCGAACTCGACGAGGCGGCGCTGCGGGTGGCCCGCGACATCGCCAACAAGGACACCCGTGTCATCCGTGCGGCCAAGGAGGCACTGAACCTCATCGACGTTCAGCGGGTTAACTCCAGCTACCGGATGGAGCAGGGCTTCACCTTCGAATTGAACCTGTCCGGAGTCGCCGACGAGCACCGTGATGCGTTCGCGGGAACGAAAAAGGGCGAGAAGCGATGAGAGACAAGAGAACTACCCTCGACGAGGCCGTCGCCGAGATCGAGAGCGGGATGACGATCGGCATCGCCGGGTGGGGATCACGGCGCAAGCCGATGGCCTTCGTCCGGGCACTGCTGCGCACCGACGTCACCGATCTCACCGTGGTCACCTACGGCGGCCCCGATCTCGGCCTGCTGTGCTCGGCAGGCAAGGTCAGCAAGGTCTACTACGGCTTCGTCTCGCTGGACTCGCCGCCGTTCTACGACCCGTGGTTCTCCAAGGCCCGCACCACCGGCGCGATCATCGCCCGCGAGATGGACGAGGGCATGCTGCGCTCCGGCCTGCAGGCCGCCGCACAACGACTTCCGTTCCTGCCGACCCGCGCCGGACTGGGCAGCGCGGTTCCGGACTTCTGGGACGGTGAGTTGACGACGGTTCGCTCCCCGTACAAGACCGGTGACGGTTACGAGGAGCTGATCGCCATGCCCGCCCTGCGCCTGGACGCGGCGTTCGCGCACTTGAACCTCGGGGACAAGCACGGCAATGCGGCGTACACCGGAATCGACCCGTACTTCGACGATCTTTTCCTGATGGCCGCCGACCGCCGCTTCCTGTCGGTGGAGCGCGTGGTGCCCACCGAGGACCTGGTGAAGTCCGTTCCACCACAGGCCCTACTGGTGAACCGGATGATGGTCGACCGGGTGGTCGAGGCCCCCAACGGGGCGCACTTCACCACGGCCGCACCCGATTACGGACGCGACGAGAAATTCCAGCGCCACTACGCGGCCGCCGCCGCCGAGGAGTCGACGTGGCAGGAGTTCGTCGACACCTACCTTGCCGGCAGTGAGGCCGACTACCAGGCGGCGGTGCGCAGGTTCGCAGAGCAGGAGGCGAAGTGATCCAGGTCAGCCGCGCCGAGGTGTGTGTCATCGCCTGCGCCGAACTGTTCCGCGACGCCGGTGAGATCATGGTCAGTCCGATGACGACCATCGTGTCGATCGGGGCCCGATTGGCCCGGCTGACGTTCGCCCCGGACATCCTGCTCACCGACGGTGAGGCCCAACTGCTCGCCGATACACCGGCGATCGGCGCTCCCGGCGCGGTCGAGGGTTGGATGCCCTTCGGCCGGGTCTTCGAGACCCTCGCCTGGGGCCGTCGCCACGTGGTGATGGGCGCCAACCAGGTGGACCGCCACGGCAACCAGAACCTGTCCGCGTTCGGACGGTTGCAGCACCCGACCCGGCAGATGTTCGGCGTCCGCGGCGCTCCCGGCAACACCATCAACCACGCCACCAGCTACTGGGTGGGCAACCACTCCAAACGGGTGTTCTGCGAGGACGTCGACATCGTCTCCGGAATCGGTTGGGACAAGATCGATCCGGATAACCCGGCCTACCGGTTCGTCAACGTGTACCGGGTGGTGAGCAACCTGGGTGTCTTCGACTTCGGTGGCCCCGGCCACACCATGCGGGCACTGTCACTGCACCCGGGCGTGGAGCCCGACGAGGTCCGGGCGAACACCTCCTTCGAGGTCCACGGCCTCGACGACGCCGGCCGGACCCGCCTGCCCAGTGGCGAGGAGCAGGCGTTGATCCGCGAGCGGATCGATCCGAAGGGACTGCGCGACAAGGAAGTAAAGATATGAGGCTGCGCACCCCGCTGACCGAGCTGATCGGTATCGAGCACCCGGTGGTCCAGACCGGAATGGGCTGGGTGGCGGGCGCCCGGTTAGTCTCGGCCACCTCCAATGCCGGCGGCCTGGGCATTCTCGCATCGGCAACGATGACCATCGACGAACTCGCGACCGCGATCGCGAAAGTGAAGTCCGCCACCGACAAGCCGTTCGGGGTCAACATCCGCGCCGACGCCGCCGATGCCGGTGACCGGGTCGATCTGATGATCCGCGAAGGCGTCAAGGTCGCGTCCTTCGCGCTGGCCCCGAAGCAGGAACTGATTGCGCGCCTGAAAGAGGCCGGGGCCGTGGTGGTTCCGTCGGTGGGCGCTGCCAAGCACGCGCGCAAGGTGGCGAGCTGGGGTGCGGACGCGGTGATCGTCCAGGGCGGCGAGGGCGGCGGGCACACCGGACCGGTGGCCACCACGCTGCTGCTGCCCTCGGTGCTCGACGCGGTCGACATCCCCGTCGTCGCCGCGGGTGGCTTCTTCGACGGACGAGGCCTGGCCGCGGCACTGTCCTACGGCGCGGCAGGTGTGGCGATGGGCACCCGCTTCCTGCTGACCTCGGACTCCACCGTTCCCGACACGATCAAACAGCGCTATCTGCAGGCAGCCCTGGACGGGACCGTTGTCTCCACCCGGGTGGACGGCATGCCCCACCGAGTTCTCCGTACCGGCCTGGTGGAGAAGCTCGAAAGCGGCTCGCGGGTACGGGGTTTCACGGCAGCGATCGCCAACGCCGCGAAGTTCAAGAAGATGTCGCAGATGACCTGGGCGTCGATGATCCGCGATGGGTTGGCGATGCGACACGGCAAAGACCTCACCTGGTCGCAGGTGCTGATGGCCGCCAACACCCCGATGCTGCTGAAGGCCGGCCTGGTGGAGGGCAACACCGAGGCCGGTGTGCTGGCCTCGGGCCAGGTGGCCGGGATCATCGACGATCTGCCGTCGTGTGCCGAGTTGATCCAGACCATCGTCGGCGACGCCGTCAAGCACCTTCAGGCGGCGGCGGCGCTGGTCGAATGACGGGTATCGTGGGCCGCATAACGCCACACGACGCTCGGGGGATGTCATGGCATTCGCACCGGACACTTGGCCGCGCCAGTTCCGCGACCTGATTCGGCTCTCCAACAAGTACCTGCTCAACCCGCTCATGCTGCGGTTGGCCGGCACCCGGTATTGGTACGCCTCAGTCATCCGGCACACCGGTCGACGGTCCGGCAAGCAGTTCGCCACTCCCGTGGTGGCCGACCGGGTCGGCGAGCGATTCATCGTTCCGCTGCCCTATGGCACCCAGGTGGACTGGCTGCGCAATGTCCTGACCGCCGGGCACGCCAGTCTCACCACAAGGGGCGAAACGTTCGAGCTGACAGCTCCGGAGATCATCGACGCCACCGAGGCGCTGCCGCTGCTACCCCGCGACCGTCGGCGAACCTTCGAGCGGACCGGTATCGACCACTACCTGCGGGCCAGCATCGAGACCTCGGTGCAATGAAGCTGAGAGCTAAATTTCATGATAATGAAGCTATTATCTTCATATGACCCGAATGAAGGCTGGAGCTTCATTTAGAGCAGCCCTAATCGGTGACGTCGTGGGATCTCGCCACACCGCGGACCGCGCCGCTCTGCACCGCCGGCTCGCAGCGGCGCTGCACGACCGCGCGTCGGCGGCGACCGATCCGCCGGCTTTCACCGTCGGTGACGAGTTCCAGGGCAGCTACCCCACCGTCGGCGCCGCCATCGACGCGGCACTGCAGGTACGGCTCGCCGTGGCGCCGGACATCGACGTGCGCTTCGGCATCGGCTGGGGCGAGGTCACGGTCCTCGACCCGAGCACCGGTATCCAGGACGGCCCGGGCTGGTGGTCGGCGCGGGAGGCCATCGAGTGGACCGCCGCCGCCCAGCAGCAGCCCGCGCTGGCCCATGTCCGCACCGCCTACCGCAGCGCCGCCGACGACGGACCGGACGCCAACGCCGTCAACGCCGCCCTGTTGTGTCGGGACCACCTGCTTGGATCGGTGGATGCGCGATCGCTGCGACTGCTGCGCGGTCTGCTCGAACACAGGACGAAGAAGGAACTGGCGGAAATGGAAGGTATCAGCGCCTCGGCGGTGTCCCAGCGCACCGCGCGCGATGGACTGGACCTTCTGGTGTTGGCCTCCGATCAATTGCGGACCGTCCGGTGAGCGAAGCGAACCGGACAATGAGGACGCGCCGGTGAGCGCCGTCGCGGTGTTCTTGATCGCCGTCGGCTGCGCCGACATCGCACGGCGGCTTACGACGCGCACCTGGGCCGGCGCGCTGACCGGGGTGCTGGCGGCGCTCGCAACAGCGGCGATGTGCGGGCTGTGGCATCCCGGTGACCTCCTGCTGATCGGCCTCGTGGCGGCGTCGGTGCTTGCGTGGGAACTGGCCTGCACGCACGCCGAGCGGGTGGGGGGCCGCAGGCAGCTGGCACCGCTGGTGTTGTTCATGGCGGTGATCGCAGCGCTGGTACTGCTCTCCGGATTCGGCTCACCCGTCGCCGGCGCGGTACAGGCCTGGTCGCAGTGGACGGCGCTGCCCGGCATCGATTCACTCCAGCCCGGGCGGCTCGTCATGGTGGTGGGCGTGATCCTGCTGCAGTTGGTGACCGGCAACCAGTTGGTGCGCCTGCTGCTGGGGTCGGTCGGCGCGGTGAAACCCGCGGGCCAACCGCAGGCCTCCGACCGGCTCAAGGGCGGCCGGCTGCTCGGTCCGATGGAGCGCCTGCTGATCCTGGGGCTGAGCCTGGCGGGGCAACTGGCCGCCGCGACCGCCGTGGTGGCGGCCAAGAGCATCATCCGCTTCCCGGAGATCAACGCCCAGAAGGCCCGCGAGAACGGCGGCATCGGCATCGACGACGTGACCGAGTACTTCTTGGTCGGCAGCTTCGCCAGTTGGATCGTCGCACTCGGCGGCCTCGCACTGGCCCAGTAGCGCCGGGTCCCGCCTCGCGGGATTACGCCGTCGCGCACAGCTGCGGTCCCTAGACTTCCGGTCATGAAGACCAACGCCGCGGTGCTGTGGGAAATCGACGGGGACTGGCAGATCGAGGAGGTCGACCTCGACGGGCCCAAGGAGGGCGAGGTCCTGATCGAGTTCGAGGCCACCGGGCTGTGCCACTCCGACCAGCATGTGCGCACCGGCGATCTCGCCGGGGTGCCACTGCCGATCATCGGCGGGCACGAGGGCGCCGGCATCGTCCAGGAGATCGGGCCGGGCGTGCGAGACCTCAAGCCCGGCGATCACGTGGTGACGTCGTTCCTGCCGGCCTGCGGGCGCTGCCGGTGGTGTGCCAGCGGACACCAGAACCTCTGCGATCTGGGCGCGTTGATCCTCGCCGGCATCCAGACCGACGGCACCTATCGACGCAAGGTCAAGGGCCACGACGTGGGCACCTTGGCCGGGGTCGGCAGCTTCTCGCAGTACGGCACGCTGTCAGATGCGTCCGTGGTCAAGATCGACGACGACCTGCCACTGAACCGGGCGTGCCTGCTCGGCTGTGGGGTGATGACCGGCTGGGGTTCGGCGGTCAACACCGCCGACATCCGGCCCGGCGACACCGTCGTCGTCATCGGCTTCGGCGGTATCGGCAGCGGCGCCGTGCAGGGCGCCCGGCTGGCCGGTGCTGAGCGGATCATCGTGGTCGAGCCCGTGGAGATCAAGCGCAACAAGGCATTCGAGTTCGGCGCCACCCACTTCGTGACCTCCATCGCCGAGGCCACTGCGCTGGTCGCCGACCTGACCCGCGGGGTGATGGCCGACTCGGCACTGTTGACCGTCGGGGTGGTCGAGGGGCCGATGATCAATGACGCGTTCAACATCATCCGCAAGGGCGGCGCGGTGGTGCTCACCGGCTTGGCACCGACCGAGGATCTCAACGCCCAGCTACCGATGGCGTGGATCACGCTGTTCCAGAAGCGGTTACTGGGCAGTCTCTACGGCGAGGCCAATCCGCGTGCCGACATTCCGCGGTTGCTCAACCTCTATCGAGACGGGCAGCTACTACTCGACGAGACCGTGACCCGCGAGTACAAACTCGCCGACATCAACGAGGGCTTCGACGACATGCTGGCCGGCCGCAACATCCGCGGGGTCATTCTGCACGACCACTGACGAGATGCCGACTGTGCGACCTCATCCGCATGGGACGGCGTGTTGCGGATGAAACCGCACACTCAACGAGAAGCGAAGCCGCTCAGAGGCGCTCGATGATGGTGACGTTGGCGGTGCCCCCACCCTCGCACATCGTCTGCAGGCCGTAGCGGCCGCCGGTGCGCTCGAGCTCGTTGAGCATCGTGGTGAACAGCTTGGCGCCGGTGGCGCCGAGCGGGTGACCGAGGGCGATCGCGCCGCCGTTGGGGTTGACCCGCGGATCGTCGTCGGCGATG
>CAZHUU010000001.1:0-79934 GCA_964535335.1 uncultured Mycobacterium sp. | reverse complement strand
GGTTGACCTTGGCCGGGTCGGCCTTGGTCTCCTTGAGCCAGGCCATCACGACCGGCGCGAACGCCTCGTTGATCTCGACGACGTCGATGTCGTCGATCGTCAGGCCGGCCTTGTCGAGCGCGTAGCGGGTGGCCGGGATCGGCCCGGTCAACATGAACACCGGATCAGCGCCGCGGGCGCTGATGTGGTGGATTCGGGCGCGCGGGGTCAGGTTGTGGTCCTTGACCGCCTGCTCGGAGGCGAGCAACACCGCGCTGGCGCCGTCGGAGATCTGGCTTGCCATCGCCGCGGTGAGCCGACCGCCCTCACGTAGCGGCTTGAGCGCAGCCATCTTCTCCAGGCTCGACTCGCGCGGGCCCTCGTCGGTGCGGAAGGACCCGACCGGCACGATCTCGTTCTCGAAGTGCCCGGCGCGGATGGCCGCGAACGCCTTCTCGTGGCTGCCGAGGGAGAACTCCTCCATCTCCTCGCGCGAGATGTTCCACTTCTCGGCGATCATCTCCGCGCCGCGGAACTGGGAGATCTCCTGATCGCCGTAGCGGTGCCGCCAGTTCTCCGACTCGTTGGTCGGCGAGGTGAACCCGAACTGCTCGGCGACGGTCATCGCCGACGAGATAGGGATCAGGCTCATGTTCTGCATACCGCCGGCCAGGATGAAGTCCGCGGTGCCGGCCATGATCGCCTGCGCGCCAAAAGAAATAGCCTGCTGGCTGGAACCGCACTGCCGGTCGACGGTCACCCCGGGCACCTCTTCGGGATAGCCCGCGGCCAGCCAGGTGTTGCGGCCGATGTTGCCCGCCTGCGGGCCGATGGTGTCCAGGCAGCCCACCACCACGTCGTCGACCGCAGCAGGGTCGACGTCGACGCGGTCGAACAGCCCGCGGAAGGCCGCGACGCCCAGGTCGATGGGGTGGACCTTCGCCAGCGATCCGTTGCGCTTGCCGACGGCCGTCCGGACGGCCTCGATGACGTATGCCTCAGCCATGTCGATCTCCTTTATGGATTGTTCTGGGCGGAGATTCCGCCGAGCACGATGGATAGGTATTGGCGGCCAACCTCTTCCGCCGTCAGTGGACCACCCGGTTGATACCAACGTACCGAGACCCAGGTGGTGTCGCGAATGAACCGGTACACCACGTCCACGTCGATGTCCGGCCGGAAGCAACCCTGCTCGACGCCCTCGTTGAGCAGATCGAGCCACATCTTCCGCTGCTCTTTGTTGCGGATGTCGACGAAATCGAACTGCGGCAGCGACGACAGTCGCTTGGCCTCGTCCTGGTAGATCACCACCTGGGCGTGCCGGTGCTCGATCGCCTCGAACGAGGCCATGAACAGGCCTTTGAGCCGTTCGAGTGGATTGGGCTCGGTCTCGACGATCTCCTGATAGCGGGCGAACAGCCAGTCCAGGAAGTCGCGCAGGACCTCCTCGACCATCTGCTCCTTGCTCTTGAAGTGGTGATAGAGGCTGCCGGACAGGATGCCCGCCGAGTCGGCGATATCGCGCACGGTGGTCGCACGCAGGCCGCGCTCGGCGAACATCGTCGCGGCGAGATCGAGGAGCTCGTCGCGACGGCTGACCGGCTGTTCTGTCATGGATGCTGGCTCGATACCGAAATCACTTCGCCGGTCAGGTAACTCGAGTAGTCGCTGGCGAGGAACGCGATGGTGGCTGCGATCTCCCAAGGCTCGGCGGCCCGGCCGAAGGCCTCACCCTCCGAAAGCCGGTCGAGGAATTCCGCCGAACTGACCTTCTCGAGGAACTTGTGCCGCGCGATGCTGGGGCTGACGGCGTTGATCCGCACCCCGTACTCGACGGCTTCGATTGCGCTGCAACGGGTCAACGCCATCACACCGGCCTTGGCCGCGGCATAGTGCGACTGGGAGTGCTGCGCGCGCCACGCCAGCACGCTGGCGTTGTTGACGATCACACCGCCGTGGCCCGCATCGCGGAAGTAGCGCAGCGCCGCGCGGGTCACCCGCATCACCGAGGTGAGGGTGACGTTGACAACGCGGTCCCACTCCTCGTCGGTCATGTCGACGACAGGCGTCTCACCACCCAGGCCCGCATTGTTGACCAGCACGTCGAGCCGGCCCAGCCGGGCGGTGGTCGAGGCGATCAGCGCGTCGACCTGCGCGGTGGACGTGACGTCACACACCACACTCTCCACCCGACCCAACCCCAATGCGGCCAGCTCGTCGCGGGTTTCGCCGAGCCGGCGTTCGTGATGGTCGGAGATCATCACGTCGGCACCCTCGGCCAGCGCACGGCGGGCGGTCGCCGACCCGATGCCGGTGCCGGCGGCCGCCGTCACGACGACGACCTTGCCGGTCAGCAGACCGTGGCCAGCAACCTCCTGCGGAACATCCGCCAATGACGCCACTAGCCCTTCACCTCTCGCGGAAGACCGAGCACCCGCTCGGCGATGATGTTGCGCTGGATCTCGTTGGACCCGCCGTAGATCGTGTCGGACCGGGAGAACAGGAACAGCCGCTGCCACTCGTCGAACTCGCCGCCGTCGGTCAGCAGCCCTTCCTTGCCCTTGATGTCCATGGCCAGCTCACCCAGATCGCGGTGCCAGTTGGCCCACAACAGCTTCGAGACGTTATCCATCCCCGGTTGTTCCACGTCCATCGTCGCCATCGCGTACGACCGCATGGTCTGCAGCCCGGCCCAGGCCCGGGTGAGCCGTTCGCGGATCAGCGGGTCGTCGATGGCACCGTTGGCCTTCGCGAGATCGACGATCCCGGAAAGCTCACGCGCGTAGCGGATCTGCTGTCCCAGCGTGGAGACGCCGCGCTCGAAGGTCAGCGTTCCCATCGCCACGCGCCAGCCGTCACCGGGTTCGCCGACCACCAGGTCGGCGTCGGTGCGGGCGTCGGTGAAGAAGACCTCGTTGAACTCCGAGTCACCGGTGAGCTGATTGATCGGCCGGATCTCGACGCCCGGCTGATCCAGCGGCACCAGGAGGTAGGACAACCCGGCGTGGCGCTTGGAACCCTTCTCGGAGCGGGCCACCACGAAGATCCATTGCGCCCAGTGCGCCAGCGAGGTCCACACCTTCTGGCCGTTGATGATCCAGTGATCGCCGTCGAGCACGGCTGTCGTCGCGACGTTCGCCAGGTCGCTGCCCGCGCCGGGCTCGGAGTAGCCCTGGCACCACAGTTCGGTGACGTCGAGGATCGTGGGCAGGAAGCGCTGCTGCTGTTCGGGCGTGCCGTACGCGATCAACGTGGGGCCGACCAGTTCCTCGCCGAGGTGATTCACCTTGTCGGGCGCGTCGGCCTTGGCGTACTCCTCGTAGAAGGCGACCCGGTGCGCGACGGTCAGGCCGCGCCCACCGTGTTCAACCGGCCAGCCCAGACAGGTCAGGCCGGCGGCGGCCAGGTGACGGTTCCAGGCCAGGCGCTCCTCGAAGGCCTGGTACTCCTTACCCGGGCCGCCCAGGCCCTTGAGCGCGGCGTACTCGCCGACCAGGTTGTCGGCCAGCCACTCACGGACCTCAGCCCGGAACTCATCGACCGTTATCACCCCTGTAGGCTAACCTACCAAGCACTTGCTTTGTTAGGCCGGCCGGTGACGAGGCGTGCGGATCCGGCTGAAGCAAGAACCAGAGGAGCATCGATGCAGCCCAGCGACCCGCGCACAACGCCCGCGGTGCTCGACCGGATGGCCCGTGACCTGGGCGAGCACGAGGCCCTGATCACCTCGGATCGCACCTTCAGCTTCGCGCAACTGCGCGATGAGGTCCGCCGGACCGCGGCCGCGATGATCGGCCTCGGGGTGCAGGCGGGCGACCGGGTGGCGATCTGGTCGCCCAACACCTGGCACTGGGTGGTGGCCAGCCTGGCCACCCATTACGCCGGCGCGGTGGTGGTGCCACTGAACACGCGCTACACCGCCGAAGAGGCGGCCGACATCCTGGCCCGCACCCATGCGCCGTTACTCATCGCGATGGGCCGGTTCCTGGGCGTCGACCGGGTGGCCGAACTCGATCGTTCCGCGCTTCCGGACCTTCGGCACATCGTGCGGGTGCCGATCGAGACGGATGACGGGACCTGGGAGGCATTCGTCGACGGCCCGGCCGCGCCGATGGCGGAGGTCGACGCCCGTGCGGCGGCGCTGTCGGGCGACGACGTGTCCGACATCCTGTTCACCTCGGGAACCACCGGCCGCAGCAAAGGCGTGCTGTGCGCGCACCGACAGTCGCTGGCGGCGCCTGCCGCGTGGGCGGCGTGCGGTCAGCTCACCAGCGACGACCGCTACCTGTGCATCAACCCGTTCTTCCACAACTTCGGCTTCAAGGCGGCCATCCTCGCCTGCCTGCAAACCGGCGCCACCCTGATTCCGCAGCTGACCTTCGACCCCGAACAGGCGATGCGCATGGTCGAGCAGCACCGCGTCACGGTGCTTCCCGGACCGCCCACGATCTTCCAGATGCTGCTCGACCACCCCGCGCTGCGCCGCCACGACCTGAGCTCGCTGCGGTTCGCCGTCACCGGGGCGGCCACGATCCCCGTCGTCCTCATCGAACGCATGCAGGCCGAACTCGACTTCGACATCGTGCTCACCGCCTACGGACTGACCGAGGCCAGCGGCTTCGGCACCATGTGCCGCGCCGACGACGACGCCGTCACGGTGGCGACCACCTGCGGGCGCCCGATCGCCGACTTCGAACTGCGGATCGACTCGCCCGCTGGCGACGCGGGTGAGGTGTTGCTGCGCGGGCCGAACGTGATGCTCGGCTACCTCGACGACCCCGACGCCACCGCGGCCGCGATCGACGCCGACGGCTGGCTGCACACCGGCGATATCGGAACCGTCGACGCCGCAGGCAATCTCCGCATCACCGATCGCCTCAAGGACATGTACATCTGCGGCGGCTTCAACGTCTACCCCGCCGAGGTCGAACAGGTGCTGGCTCGGCTGGAGGGGGTGGCCGACGCCGCGGTGATCGGCGTGCCCGATGAGCGACTCGGCGAGGTGGGCCGGGCGTTCATCGTGCGCCGGCCGGACAGCGACCTCGACGAGCAGGCCGTGATCGAGTACACCCGAAAGCACCTGGCGAACTTCAAGACACCACGATCGGTGGTCTTTGTGGCCGAGTTGCCCCGGAACCCCGGCGGCAAAGTGGTCAAACCCACACTGCGGGAGATGGTTTGATGGATCTCACCTACGACGACGACGCCCTGGAATTCCGCGACGAGGTGCGCGCTTTCCTCACCGCCAACAAGGCGTCGTTCCCCACCAAGTCCTACGACACCGCCGAGGGCTTCGAACAGCACCGGCGCTGGGACCGGGTGTTGTTCGACGCCGGCCTCTCGGTCATCACCTGGCCGGAGAAGTACGGCGGCCGAGACGCCACCCTGCTGCAGTGGGTGGTCTTCGAGGAGGAGTACTTCCGGGCCGGGGCGCCCGGTCGCGCCAGCGCCAACGGCACCTCGATGCTGGCGCCGACACTCTTCGCGCACGGCACCTCCGAACAACTCGACCGGGTGCTGCCCAAAATGGCCAGCGGTGAAGAGATCTGGGCGCAGGCCTGGTCCGAGCCGGAGTCCGGGAGCGACCTGGCCTCCCTGCGGTCCACCGCCACCCAGACCGACGGCGGCTGGCTGCTCAACGGGCAGAAGATCTGGAGCAGCCGGGCACCGTTCGGGGACCGGGCATTCGGGTTGTTCCGATCCGACCCTGCCGCCGAGCGCCATCGCGGGCTGACCTACTTCATGTTCGACCTCAAGGCCGACGGCGTGACGGTGCGGCCGATCGCCCAACTCGGCGGCGACACCGGTTTCGGGGAGGTTTTCCTGGACAACGTCTTCGTTCCCGACCACGACGTCATCGGCTCGGTGCACGAGGGCTGGCGTGCGGCGATGAGCACGACGAGCAACGAACGCGGCATGTCGCTGCGCAGCCCGGCGCGGTTCGTGGCCCCGGCCGAGCGACTGGTCGCCGAATGGAAGGCCCGCGGTTCCGACGCGGCCCATGCCGATCGGGTCGCCGATGCCTGGATCAAGGCGCAGGCGTACCGGCTGCACACCTTCGGTACCGTGACCCGGATCGCCGAAGGCGGTGAACTGGGTGCGGAGTCCTCGGTGACCAAGGTGTTCTGGAGCGACCTGGACGTCGCACTGCATCAGACCGCGCTCGAGCTGCGCGGACCCGACGCCGAGCTGGCCGACGCCTGGACCGACGGCTTGCTGTTCGCGTTGGGCGGGCCGATCTACGCGGGCACCAACGAGATTCAGCGCAACATCATCGCCGAGCGGATGCTCGGACTGCCCAAGGAGGGCTCGACGGGCTCGGGGAAGGCGAAATGAAGTTCGCACTCGACGACCAGCAGCGCGACTTCGCCGCCAGCATCGACGCCGCGCTGTCGGTGGCCGACGTCCCCGCTGCGGTGCGCGCGTGGGGTCGGGGTGACACCGCCCCGGGCCGCAAGCTCTGGACGACATTGACCGACCTCGGCATCACCGCGCTCGTGGTGCCGGAGAAGTTCGACGGCATCGAAGCCCACCCGGTGGATCTGGTGGTCGCCCTCGAGCTATTGGGCCGCTGGTGTGTTCCCGGCCCGGTCACCGAATCGATAGCGGTGGCGCCGGTCCTGCTCGCCAGCCGAGACGAATGGGCCGAACGGTCGGCGGCGCTGGCGGCCGGTGAACTCGTCGCCACGGCGGCGCTGCCGCCGGCCGTGCCCCGGGCCGTCGACGCCGACTTCGCCGGGTTGGTGCTGCTGGCCGAGGACGGCCAGGTGGGTGAGGCCACTGTCGGGGCCGCACACGAGTCCGTCGACCCGGCGCGAAAGTTGTTCGACGTCAGTGCAACCGGCGGTACGCATCCCGCCGATGTGGCCCGGGCATTCGAGTTCGGGGTGTTGGCCACGGCCGCGCAGCTGATCGGCGCGGGTCAGGCGATGCTGGACATGTCGGTGGAATACGCCAAGCAGCGCAGCCAGTTCGGCCGCATCATCGGCAGCTACCAGGCGATCAAACACAAACTCGCCGATGTGCACATCGCGGTAGAGCTGGCCCGCCCACTGGTGTACGGGGCGGCGCTCTCGCTGGCCGACAATTCGCCGGACACCGCACGCGATGTGAGCGCCGCCAAGGCCGCCGCATCGGACGCCGCGCTGCTGGCGGCCCGGTCGTCGCTGCAGACCCACGGCGCCATCGGGTTCACCTCCGAGCACGACCTGTCGCTGTGGCTGTTACGGGTGCAGGCGTTGCATTCGGCGTGGGGCGACCCCGCCACCCACCGACGTCGAGTGCTGGAGGCACTGGCATGACCTCACTTGAAGAACGGCAGATGCTGCGCGAGACGGTCGCCGCGCTGATCGACAAGCACGCGTCGTCGGCCGCGGTGCGCGCGGCCATGGACTCGCCTCGCGGCTACGACGAGGCGCTATGGTCATTGCTGTGTGAGCAGGTCGGCGTCGCCGCGCTCGTCGTCCCCGAGGAGTTCGGCGGTGCCGGCGGCGAGTTGGCCGACGCGGCAGCGGTTCTCGAGGAACTCGGTCGCGCACTGGTGCCCACTCCCCTGCTCGGCACCACGCTGGCCGAATTGGCGTTGCTGGCAGCCGACCAGCCCGACGCCGACGCCCTGGAGCAACTGGCGGCCGGGGTGGCCATCGGCGCCGTGGTGTTCGATCGCGACTACGTCGTCAACGGTGACGTGGCCGACGTGGTGGTGGCGGTCGAGGACGCCCGGCTGGTGCGCTGGAGCGACGTGAGCGCCGAGGCGGTGAGCACCGTCGACCCGACGCGGCGGCTGGCGCGGGTGAAAGCGGCTGCGGCCGAGGCGATCGGCACCGATCCCGGCCTCGCCGACACCGCCGCGATCCTGCTTGCCGCCGAACAGGTCGGCGCCGCGGCCCGGTGCCTGGAGCTCACCGTCGCGTACACCAAGGAGCGGGTGCAGTTCGGGCGGCCGATCGGCAGCTTCCAGGCACTCAAACACCGAATGGCCGACCTCTACGTGGCGGTGCAGTCGGCGCGGGCCGTCGTGGGCGACGCCATCGCCGAGCCCGGACCCACCTCGGCTGCGCTGGCCCGGCTGGCCGCCAGCGAGGCATTCACCAAGGTCGCGGGCGAGGCCATCCAGTTGCACGGCGGTATCGCGATCACCTGGGAGCACGACATTCAGCTGTACTTCAAGCGTGCGCACGGCAGCGCGCAGCTGTTCGGTCCGCCGCGCGACCAACTGCGCAGGCTCGAATCCGAAGTTTTCTAGCCCGGCTCCGGTGAGCCGTCTGCGTCGCCCTGCGGGCAGATGTCCCACCGTTCTACGTGATGGACGCGTGGCCGGCATCCGACATCGACGAGGCGGTGCGGCGTCCGGGGCTCTGGCCGGAGGCTAGCCGCCGATTCCGTTGTCCAGGCCCAGATGGGTTCCGTAGTACCACGGAACACCGATCCAGTGGAGTGCGGCCGTCAACCCCAGCGCGACCGCCGCTGCGAGACCTGCGAGCGTCCGCGCCCGGACACCGATCGGCACGATGGCCAAGACCACGAACAGTACCGCGAATCCCGCCTGCAGCCACAGCAGAACGTGTTTGGGGAGGTCGACCGCCCTGGCGTAGTCGGTGAAGTGACTGTCGGGGAAGCCGGTCAGGGCGAGATCGAAGGCTGCGGCGAGGGTCAACCCGGCAGCGACAACCGCGCACGCCACACAGAACGCGCGGGCGATCAGATTCGTCGGGGTGGCCATCGGGGCTTCGATCAGCGCACCACGAGCCCGTGCTTCTCGGCGTCGGCAGCGTCGACGCTCGCCAGGTCGATTCCCTTGGTCTCTCGTGTGAAGGCCAACGCGACCAATGTGATGACCGCCGCGCCGGCCAGGTAGATCGCGATGGGTACCGCCGACTTGTAGACCTCGAGCAGTCGCACCGCGATGATCGGCGCCAGCGATCCGGCGAAGATCGCGGTGACCTGATAGCCAAGCGAGACGCCGGAATACCGCATCCTGGTGGGGAACATCTCCGACATCAGGGCCGGCTGCGGGGCGTACATCAGGGCGTGGATTACCAGGCCGAGGACGATCGCGCCCATGATCAGCTGGTAGCGGCCGCTGTTCATCATCGGGAAGGCGAAGAAGCCCCACGCGCCCGCGCCGATCGCCCCGAGCAGATAGACCGGGCGCCTCCCGAACCGATCGGCGGCACGGCCGGCCAGTGGGATGACGACGAAATGCACGGCGTGCGCGACGAGTAGCCACCACAGGATGTCGCTGGTGTTGGCATGCACATGCACCTTGAGATAGGTGATCGAGAAGGTGACCACCAGGTAGTACATGATGTTCTCCACCACCCGCAGACCCATCGCGGTGAAAACCCCTCGCGGATAACGCTTGAGCACCTCGACCACGCCGTAGGAGCTGGCCCGCAGCTGTTCGGCCTCGCGCTGCGCCTCGACGAAGATCGGGGCGTCGCTGACCTTGGTACGGATGTAGTAGCCGACGAGCACCACCACAGCCGACAGCCAGAACGCCACCCGCCAGCCCCAGGACAGGAACGCGGATTCGGTCAGGGTGCTGGTCAGCGTCAGCAGGACAACGGTGGCCAGCATGTTGCCGACGGGCACCCCGGCCTGGGGCCAGCTGGCCCAGAAGCCACGCTCCCGATCGGGGCTGTGTTCGGCCACCAGGAGAACCGCGCCGCCCCATTCCCCGCCCACCGCGAAGCCCTGGATGAAGCGCAGCACGACCAGCAGGGCCGGCGCCCAGTAGCCGATCTGCGCGAAGGTGGGCAGACAGCCCATCAGGAAGGTCGCGGCCCCGACAAGCAGGATGGAGAACTGCAACAGCTTCTTACGCCCGTACTTGTCACCGAAGTGCCCGAAGACCACGCCGCCGAGCGGGCGGGCGGCGAACCCGACGGCGTAGGTCACGAACGCCGCGAGGATGGCATCGAGATCGCTTGTGCCCTTCGCGAAGAACACCTTGTTGAAGACCAGCGTGGCGGCGGTGCCGTATAGGAAGAACTCGTACCACTCCACGACGGTTCCGGCCATCGACGCGGCGACGACCCTGCGAAGACCCGAGACGGATCCGGTGACGTTCATCGGTCACATTGTGTCGAACCGGGCGGGGCCGAGGACTGAAACGCCTCACATGACGCCGAGTGCCTTCGCTGCCCGGTCGGCCGCCTGCGGGCCGGCGAGCTGACGCATCAACAGGACGCCGTCGATCAGCACCAGGGTTGCCTCGGCCTCGGCGCGCCGGTGTTTCACGGTGCCGCGGAAGAAGCCGGAGAGCCAGTCGACCCAGCCGTCGAGAAGCGCGGCGGCGAGGTCTCGATACGGCTGCGCACCCGCCGCCGCCAGGCCACAGGCTTCGAAGTAGACCGCGAAGATGGCGTCGGTGTCGTCGCGGGCCAGTACCCGGTAGGCGGCCCGGGCAAGCTGGCGATGATCGGTCGCAGGTTCGGTGAAGGCCCTCGCCAGCGCGCCCTGAAGCCGATTCCCGATGTCCAGCAGAACCTCACCGGTCAGCGTTGACTTGTTCGGGAAGTAGTACACGACCACGCGGTCGCTGGTCCCCATCCGTTTGGCCAGCCGACCGAAGGTCAAAGCGCCGAGGCCGTCCGCCAGGACGAGCTCAACTGCCCCATCGAGGATCTGTTCACGCGTGTACTTGTGCCCCATCGGGTCTTGATTGTAGTGGCAACTACATCTACTGTTCGTAGTGACCACTACAAACTAGAGCGGGAGGTATCTCGTGAGTTCACCGTCGACAACCGGCAAGCATCCGGCCGCGCTCGCGATGTCCGTCATCCGAATGTTCGCGGGCGGCTTCACCTGGGCCAGCCCCGCGTTGTCGTCGCGCCTGTTCGGGCTCGGCCGTATTGCCCCCGGCGGCAGTCCCGGCCTGGTTGCCCGGCTGTTCGGTATTCGCGACCTCGTGCTTGGTGCCGCGGTGCATCATCCAGACGCCGGTGTCCGAAAGGCCGTACTGCAGGCCGGCCTCGTCTGCGACTCGGCCGACGTGGTGGCCTCCCTGATCGCCGTGCGGGCCGGTGCGCCGAAGACCACTTTGTTGGGTGCCACCGCCGGCGCCGCCCTGTTCGTGGGGTTGGGTCTGGTGGCGTTGAACAACTCGCACTGATCCGCGGGCTTGCGGTTCGGGGCCTGACCTGTTGCAGTCATCGAATGCCATTCATCGACCATGACCGCGGCCGTGCCTACTACCGGCACTGGGCGGCCGAGCAACCGCGTGCCTCGGTGATCTTCCTGCACGGCTTCGGTGAACACGGCGGCCTCTATCACCGGTACGGGTTCGCGCTGAACGCGGCGGGTATCGATCTGTGGGCGGTCGACCAGTTCGGTCACGGGCTCTCACCGGGGGGGCGGGGAAACTTCGGCTCCATCGAGGACAGCTCCGCCCTGGCCGACAGCCTCACCGAGCTGGTGGAGCACGCGCATCCCGGCGTTCCGCTTGTCGCACAGGGGCATTCGTTCGGATCGATCGTCACACTGTTCCGGCTTCTCCAGCAGCCGCAGCGGTACCGGGCCGGGGTGATCTCGGGGGCGCCGGTGGTTCCGGTCGCGGCACTGCTGGACAGCGACTCGTCGTTCGACCTCGACCCGGTCTGGTTGTCCGGCGATCCCTTCTATCTCGACGCACTGGAGAACGATCCGCTGGCGTTCGTCGAGGGAAGCGGCACGGTGCTCACTCGTGAGCTGGACCGAGCCTGGGACCGGTTCGGCGCGGAGTTGCCCGGATTGACCGTGCCCACGCTGGCGATCCACGGCGAGGACGACCCGATCGCCGCGATCGGTGCGGTGCGCGCCTACGCCGACGAAATCCCGGCGCTGCGAGTACACGCCTTCGACAACGCCCGCCACGACATCCTCAACGAGTCGGTGCACCGCGAGGTGACGGCGTCGATCGTCGACTTCATCGGCGAGCAGACGACCTGACCTGCTCAGAGCCAGGTGTCATCGGTCGTCGCGGTGAGAAACGACTCGAGGTCATCGCGCCACTGCGCCGGCGTGTTCTTGTCCGGCTCAATGCCGGTGTACTCGCCCCGATAGAACAGCAACGGCCGAGGCTTCACCTTCGGCACCTCGGACAGCGAGTGCACCAGGCCGAACACCACGAAGTGGTCGCCGCCGTCGTGCACCGAATGCACGGTGCAGTCGATGTGCGCCAGCGAGTTGTCCAGTACGGGCGAGCCGAGCTTGGACCGGTGCCAGTCGACCCCGGCGAACTTGTCCGGCTCCTTCGATCCGAACCGGGCGCACACCTCGCGCTGCTTCTCGGTCAGGACGTTGACGCAGAACTTCCCACTGGCCTCGATCGCCTGCCAGGACCGCGACATCCTGGTCGGGCAGAACAGCACCAACGGCGGCTCCAGCGACAACGCGGCGAACGACTGGCAGGCGAAACCGACCGGCACGTCGTCGTGCAGGGTGGTGATGATGGTGATGCCGGTACAGAACTGCCCGAGCACATGGCGAAAAGTGCGCGGGTCGAGGGGTTCGCCCGTCATGTCAGCTGGTTCGGTGCGCGCCGACGGTGAAGTCGTGGCCCCACAGGCTGACCGCGGTGCTCTCCCTGGCGATCCAGTCGTGATCGTCGACTTGCAAACCCTCACAACCGAATTCGACATCGAATCCGCCAGGGGTGCGCATGTAGAACGACAACATCTTGTCGTTGACGTGTCGGCCCAGCGTCGCCGACATGGGCACCTTGCGGCGCAGCGCGCGGTCCAGGCACAGCCCGACGTCGTCGCTGTTCTCGACCTCGATCATCAGGTGCACGATGCCCGACGGGTTCGGCAGCGGAAGGAATGCCAGGCTGTGGTGGCGCGGATTGACGCCGAAGAACCGCAACCAGGCCGGCTCCCCATCGGCGGGCCGGCCGACCAACTGCGGGGGTAGCCGCATCGAGTCGCGCAGCTTGAAACCGAGCACGTCGCGGTAGAAGTGCAGCGACTCGGCATCGTCGGTGGTGGTGAGGACGACGTGCCCCAGGCCCTGCTCCTCGGTGACGAACCTGTGGCCGTAGGGACTCACCAGTCGGCGGTGCTCGAGGGCCACACCGTGAAAAACCTCGAGCGTATTGCCCGACGGATCCTCGAATGTGATCATCTCGGCGACCCGGCGTTCGGCCAGCTCGGCGTTAGCGGCCTCCTTGTACGGCGTGCCCTCGGCGTCCAGTCGCCCCCGAATGTCCTGCAACGCCGCCGCATTGGCAACCTCCCAGCCGGACTGGAGCAGCCGGTCCCGATCGCCGGGAATGATGACCAAGCGGGCGGGATGTTCGTCCATCCGCAGGTACAGCGCGCCCTCGGTGGATCCGGAGCCCTCCACCATGCCGAGCACCTTCAGGCCGTATTCGCGCCACGCGGCGACGTCGGTGGCCTCGATCCGCAGGTAGCCCAACGATCTGATACTCACGCGCGATCCGCCTTCGCTACTCGCTGGCCGGTCATGTGGCGCCACCTCCGGGGAAGTCAATGGTCAGCTTGATTGCCCGCAAACGTGCAGCTGTACACGCTGCGACTCCGCTTCACGGATGAACGATGTCATCGTCGACGGATCAGACCATCGTGTCGCCGAGCGGCAGCCCGAACTCCTGATTGCCGTACATGACGTAGGCGCGCTCGGCGTCGTTGGCGGCATGCACCCGGCCGGCGTGTGCGTCCCGCCAGAAACGCTGCAGCGCAGTCTCGGTCTGGAGCGCGGTGGCGCCGGCCGCCTCGAAGAGCCGATCGATGGCCGAGATGGCACGCTGGCTGGCGCGGACCTGATCGCGGCGGGCCCGGGCCCGCAACGACAGCGGAACCTCTTGACCCGCCGTCAGCAGCGCGTACTCCTCGGCGAGATTGCCGGAAAGTTGGCGCCACGCGGCGTCGATATCGCTGGCCGCCTCGGCGATCCGCACTTTGGCGAACGGATCGTCCTTGGCCTTCTCGCCGGCGTAGGCGGCCCGCAGCCGCTTGCCCTGGTGTTCGATGTGAGCGTCGTAGGCGCCATAGGCCATTCCCACGATCGGGGTGGAGATGGTGGTGGGATGCATTGTGCCCCAGGGCATCTTGTAGACCGGCGCGGTGTTGGTCTCCAGACCGGGCGCGGTCCCGTCGCTCATCTGCTTGAACGACTGGAAGCGGTGCCGCGGCACGAAGACGTCCTTGACCTCCAGCGTCTTGCTGCCGGTGCCCTTGAGGCCGACCACGAACCAGTCGTCGATGATCTTGTAGTCGCTGATCGGGATCAGGAAGCTGCCGAAGTCCACCGGCCTGCCGTCCTTGATCACCGGACCGCCGACGAACGTCCAGGTGGCGTGGTCGCAGCCGGACGACCAACGCCACGCGCCGTTGACGATGTAACCGTCGTCGGTCACCACGCCGGCGCCCATCGGGGCGTACGAAGACGAGACCCGCACGGCCGGGTCATCGCTCCAGACGTCCTCCTGGGCCTGCTGGGTGAACTGGGCCAGATGCCAGTTGTGCACACCGAGGATGCCCATGGCCCAGCCGGTCGAGCCACAGGCGCTCGCCAGCCGGCGCACCGCCTCGAAGAACAGCGTCGGATCGCTCTCCAGGCCACCCCACTGCTCGGGCTGCACCAGCTTGAAGAAGCCGACCTCTTCGAGCTCGGCAACGGTGGCATCGGGGATGCGGCGCAGATCCTCGGTCTCCTGCGCACGCTCGCGCAGCCGCGGCAGCAGCTCGTCGATACCGGCCAGAACCGCCTGCACGTCACGCTGTTGAATGGACGTCACTGCATGCCTCCCAGAGAATGCGTTACTGGACCAAGACTAGAACACGTTACGATTTGTGTCGAGCAGCGCAGGGCTGCGGCTGGTGGCGGTATTGATTCCGATTTCTGTAACCTGTTCTAGTTGATGCGAAGGGAAGGCTAAGCAAGGTGACGCAGGTCCCGCCGGACGAGCCGCTGGGTAGCCACGTTCTGGAATTGGAAGTGGCCGACGTGGTCAGCGAGACCGACGATGCGCGGTCGCTGGTGTTCACCGTGCCCGCGGGGGGCGAAGTTCCCGCCGAGCGGCTGCGCTACGCCCCGGGCCAGTTCCTGACGCTGCGGATCCCTAGTGACCGCACCGGCTCGGTGGCGCGCTGCTACTCGCTGTGCAGTTCGCCGTTCACCGACGACGCCCTGACCGTGACGGTGAAGCGCACCGCGGACGGCTACGCGTCGAACTGGTTGTGCGACCACGCCCACCAGGGCATGCGGATCCACGTGCTGGCACCCTCGGGCACCTTCGTGCCCAAGACCCTCGACGACGATTTCCTGTTGATCGCGGCGGGCAGCGGGATCACCCCGATGCTGTCGATCTGCAAATCGGCGCTGTCGCAGGGTAGCGGTCGGGTGGTGCTGCTCTACGCCAACCGCGACGAGCGATCGGTGATCTTCGGCAACGCGTTGCGCGACCTGGCGACGAAGTATCCCAACCGCTTGACGGTGGTGCACTGGCTGGAATCGGTGCAAGGTCTGCCCAGCGGCCCCGCGCTGGCGCAGTTGATGTCCCCCTACACCGGCAGGCAGGCCTTCATCTGCGGGCCGGCACCCTTCATGCAAGCCGCGCAGGACGCGTTGGAGTCACTTGAGGTGCCCACCAAGCAGATTCACATCGAGGTGTTCCGGTCACTGGACACCGACCCGTTCGCGGCCGTCAGCATCACCGACGAGGGTGACGAGCCGCCGGCCACCGCCGTCGTCGAACTCGACGGGAAAACCCACACGCTGTCGTGGCCGCGCAGCGCCAAGCTGCTCGACGTCCTGCTCGACAAGGGCCTGGAGGCGCCGTTCTCCTGCCGCGAAGGACATTGCGGCGCCTGCGCTGTGGTCAAGCGCAGCGGCGAGGTCGAGATGGACATCAACGACGTCCTGGAGCCGGACGACATCGCCGACGGGCTGATCCTGGCGTGTCAGGCGCGCCCGCTGTCGGATTCCGTCGAAGTCACCTACGACGAGTAGACCGCTTCAGCGCGGCAGACCCAGCAGCCGCTCACCGGCCATCGTCAGCAGGATCTGTTCGGTGCCGCCGGCGATCGTGAGGCAGCGGGTGTTGAGGAAGTCGTGCACCGCCCGGTCCACCACGGCACCGGTGGACTCGGCGAGATCCATCCGGAACTCGGCCAGTGCCTGGCGGTGACGCACACCGATCAGCTTGCGGGCGCTGGCTTCCGCGCTGGTGTCCTGACCGCCGACGGCCAGCTGGGCGATGCGCTGGTCGAGCAGCGAGCCGACCTGTGCCGAGAGGATGAGCTCACCGACCTGGTCGAGCACCGCGGTGTCGGTCTCGTGCTGCGCTACCGCACGCAGCATCTCCTCCATCGGGTTACCGAGGGCGGTGCCCTGGGCCATCGCCACCCGCTCGTTGGCCAGTGTGGTGCGTGCCAGCCGCCACCCGTCATTGACCGCGCCCACCACCATGTGGTCGGGGACGAAGACGTCGTCGAAGAATACCTCGTTGAACAGTTCGGCGCCGGTGATCTCGCGAAGTGGGCGCACCACGATGCCCGGTGTCTTCATGTCGACGATGAAATAGGTGATGCCCTTGTGCTTCGGAGCGTCGGGGTCGGTTCTCGCCAGACACACACCGTAGTGCGCCTTCTGCGCCCCGGAGTTCCACACCTTCTGCCCGGTGAGTTTCCAACCACCCTCTGCCCGAACGGCTTTCATCTTCAACGCGGCCAGGTCGGAACCCGCGCCCGGCTCACTGAACAGCTGACACCAGATCAGCTCACCACGCAGCGTGGCCGGTACGAACTGTTCGACCTGCTCCGGGGTGCCGGCCTCGAGGATCGTCGGGACCGCCCACCAGCCGATGACCAGATCGGGACGCTGCACACCGGCGGCGGCAAGCTCCTGATCGATGAGCAGCTGTTCGGCCGGAGAAGCGTTGCGGCCGTGGGGCTTCGGCCAATGCGGGGCCAGCAGGCCGTTCTCGGCCATCGCCGGCTGGCGCTTCTCGACGGGCAGGGCGGCGACGTCGGCGACGGCCGCGGCGATCTCGGGTTGCAGGTGGGCCACCGACTCCAGGTCCACCTGCAGCTCGCGGCGCGCACCGTCGAGAGTCAACGCGGCCACCCGGCGCAACCACTTCGGGCGGCCGCCGAGGAACTGCCCGATCCCGTAGGCGCGGCGGAGATACAGGTGCGCGTCGTGCTCCCAGGTGATGCCGATACCACCGAGCACCTGGATGCAGTCCTTGGCGTTGGCCTTGGCGCCACCGATCCCGATCGCCGCGGCGATCGCGGCCGCGATCGAAAGCTGACCGTCATCGTCGCCGTCCGGAGCCGCTGGGCCGGCGACATGCGCGGAGGCGGCCACCGCGGCGTCGGCGGCGGAGGTGGACACCTGCTGCGCCCGAAGCAGCATCTCGGCGCACATGTGCTTGATGGCCTGGAAGCTGCCGATCGGCTTGCCGAACTGCTCGCGAACCTTCGCGTATTCGGTGGCGGTGTCCAGCGTCCAGCGTGCGACGCCGGCGGCCTCGGCGGCCAGAACGGTGGCGGCGAGATCCTCGAACCGTCGACGGGTCACCGGCAGTGCGACCGCGGGTGCGCCGTCCAAGGTCACCCGGGCCAGTGGCCGGGAGAAATCGGTCGCCGCCAGCGGTTGCACCGTCACGCCGTCGGCGGCGGCGTCGACCAGCACGACGTGATCACCGGCCGGCAGCAGCAGCAGGCCGGCGGCATCGGCGCCGAGCACGTACTCCGCCGTCCCGGAAACCCGCCCGGAGTCTTCACGAAGATCCGCAGCCAGGGCCGCACCCGCCGTGCGGCCGCCGGCCAGCGCGTCGAGGATCGCCGGATCGGTCACCACCAGCGTGGCGAGCGCGGTGGTCGCCACCGGCCCCGGAACGAGCGCGCGGGCGGCCTCTTCGACCATCACGCACAGGTCCAGCACCGAACCGCCCGCACCACCTACGTCCTCGGGTACGGCAACGCCGAACAGCCCGAGGTCGGCCAGGCCCCGGTAGACCGGCTGCCAGGCCTGAGCCGATTCGCCCTCGCTGTCCCGGACGGCTGCGATCGCCCCCGAGCCGGCCGCCCAGCTGTGCACCAGCTCGCGGGCGGCTATCTGTTCTTCGGAGATGGTCGCAGACACCGTCGGCTCCTAGTTTTCATGCAGAGAAGGGGCGCTTAGTCCGATGAGCCCCACTAGAACGTGTTCTAATAGTGCCAGCGATCGACCGTCAAGTCGAACGCCATCACAGCAGGATAGGTGGGTGTCTCGCGGGTCGGGGAGGTGCGCCATGGACCGTAGTCATGGGCATCGAATTGCCGCGTCACACCCGAAAGGAGCTCACCACCCATGACATCGCCAGCGCAGAAGTCATCGGCCGGTGGTTCCGGTTCGCAGCCGCGCGAGGTGATGCCGGTGTCGGTCCTTGCCGAATCCGAGCTGGGATCGGAAGCCCAGCGCGAGCGCCGCAAGCGCATCCTCGACGCCACCATGGCCATTGCGTCCAAGGGCGGCTACGAGGCCGTTCAGATGCGGGCGGTGGCCGATCGCGCCGACGTCGCCGTGGGAACGCTGTATCGCTACTTCCCGTCGAAGGTGCATCTGCTGGTGTCGGCCCTCGGGCGGGAGTTCGAGCGCATCGACGCCAAGACCGACCGGTCGGCCGTCGCCGGCGGTACGCCCTACCAGCGGCTGAACTTCATGGTCAGCAAGCTGAACCGGGCCATGCAGCGCAATCCGTTACTGACCGAGGCCATGGCGCGGGCATACGTGTTCGCCGACGCCTCGGCCGCGGGTGAGGTCGACCACGTCGAGAAGATCATCGACAGCATGTTCGCCCGCGCCATCAGCGACGGGGAGCCGACCGAGGATCAGTACCACATTGCCCGGGTCATCTCCGACGTGTGGCTGTCGAACCTCCTGGCCTGGCTGACCCGGCGGGCGTCGGCCACCGATGTCAGCAAGCGTCTCGACCTCGCGGTGCGACTGCTGATCGGCGACGACGGCACCTCCTAGGCTCTCAGGTGTGACCGGCTCCCGCGATCTGCCCCAGGAGGTTGTGCGAGCACTGACCGAGGTGGCCGGAGTTGACCGTGTGCTCGTGGCCTCCGACTTCGACGGCACCATCGCACCGATCGTCGCCAATCCCGCTGACGCCCGTCCGATCCCGGCGGCGGCCGAGGCTCTCAGCGCACTCGCGGCGCTTCCGCACACCACCGCGGCGCTGATCTCCGGCCGCGCCCTGAAAGACCTGGTCGAACTGTCCGGCGCACCCACCGGCCTGATTCTGGTCGGCAGCCACGGATCCGAGTTCGACGCCAACTTCCTCGACGCCGTCGACGATTCCGCGAAGTCCCTGCTGTCCGACATCGAAGCGGCCATGTCCAGCGTCGCAGCGCGGTACCCCGGAGCCACCGTCGAGACCAAACCGGTCAGCGTCGCCTTCCACGTGCGCAACGCCGCCCCCGAACACGCTCAACAGGCCCTCGATGCGGCACTGGCCGCCGTCGGGGACTGGGATGTCCACATCACCGAGGGCAAGGCGGTGCGCGAGTTCGCGGTGATCGACACCGACAAGGGGCAGGCGCTGGACCTGCTGCGCGCCCGGGCCGACGCGACCGCCACGGTGTTCTTCGGTGACGACGTGACCGACGAGAAGGCCTTCGCCCGACTGGGCGGCCCTGACGTCGGCGTCAAGGTCGGAACCGGCGACAGCACAGCGGGATTCCGCGTCGGGGAACCCGGGGACGTGGCGGTCGCCCTGCGGTTCCTACACGACGTGCGTAGCCGACGGGCGTTCTCCTAGGCGGGCGGACCCGCGGTGCGGCCGCGGACCAGTTCGGTGTCGAGAACATCGATCACCGGCCGCCCGTCGCGGGGCAGGTGACTGAGCAGTCGGCCGGCCCGCTTACCCTTCTCCAGGCTCGGCTGCGCCACCGTCGTCAGACCCCGGCCCAGCGCGTCGGGAATCCCGTCGAAACCCGTTACCGTCATCTGGCCTGGAACGTAAATGCCGTGGGCGCGTAAGTAATCCATCGCTGAGAGCGCCAACACATCGGCGGTGCACATCAGCGCCGTCAGGCGGGGGTTCGTTTGCAGTGCCAGTTCGGCGGCCGCCCCGCCCGAGGCGGGTAGGTGTTCGTAGCTTTCGATGACGGTCAATGTTTCCGGGTCGAGGCCGGCCGCGGTCATCGCCTCGCGAACCCCGGCGATCCGTTCGGTCTGCACGTGAAAGTGCGAGTCCCGCAGTCGATCCGGTGTCACGACAGCTGCGGTCTGATCGCCGGCCCGGCGCTCGGCCCCTAGCCGCATGGTCAACAGGGCGATCTCGTGATGGCCCAGACCGATGACGTAGTCGGCCAGACCCCGCATCGCGGCGCGGTCGTCGATGCATACCTGCGAGGCTTCCGGGACGTTCTTGGGCTGGTCGACGACGACGACCGGAAGGTGCCGCTGCAGAGCGGTCTGCAGGTACGGGTCGTCATCGGACGCCGCATAGATGACGAAACCGTCCACGCCGGCGGACAACACGGCATTGGTGCCGTCGGCGACGGCGCGTCCCGGTCCGCATGCCACCAACAGCAGCCCCCGGCCGGACTCCTCACACGACTCGGCCAGCCCGGCGACGAAATTCAGTGCGGCGGGGTCGCTGAATGCGTAGGTCAGCGGTTCGGTGATCACCAGTCCGACCGCACCGGCTCGGCGGGTCCGCAGCGAGCGGGCGACCGGGTCCGGACCGGGGTAACCCAGTTGTTTTGCGGCCGCCAGTACCCGCTCACGCAACTCGGTCGACAACTGATCGGGGCGGTTGTAGGCGTTGGAGATGGTGGTGCGGGAGACCTTGAGTTCGGCGGCCAACGAGGCCAGCGTGGCCCGGCGCCGCGGCGCGGGACTCCTGGACATGCTTGGACGCTAGCGCATGCGATTGGGCGGCCGGACCATCGATGGGCTACATTCTAATGGAAACGATTTCCATTAGCGTTAGGCTGGGTGCCGAGCGGAAGGAGCCTTCGTGCGGAGCTGCCGGATCACCGCTGCCGTCCTGCTCATCGCGGCGGCAGCGCTGAACGCATGCGGTGGTCCCGACAAGACCGGCGGCCAGGCCACCGCGGGCACACCGACCGTGGTGGCCTCCACCGACGTCTGGGGCAGCGTGGTCCGGTCGGTGGCCGGTGACCATGCCACGGTCACCTCGATCGTGAACAGCTCGTCAGCCGACCCGCACTCCTTCGAGGCGAGCCCGGCCGACGCCGCGAGCATCGCCGACGCGACGCTGGTGGTCTTCAACGGCGGCGGCTACGACCACTGGGTCGACGATGTGCTGGCCGCACACCCCGGTGTGCCGTCGGTGGACGCCTATTCGCTGCTCACTCCGGGGCCAGGCGAACCGAAACCCGCCAACGAGCACGTGTTCTACGACCTCGACACCGCCAAGGCGGTCGCCACCGAAGTGGGCGACCGACTGGCCGTCGTCGACCCCGCACACGCGACCGAATACCGGGCCAACGCGCAGACCTTCAATCGCGGCGCCGATGCCGTCCAGCAGATCGAGCGGGCCATCCGCACCACCCATCCGGGCGCGGCGGTCGTCGCGACCGAACCCGTCGCGCACTACCTGCTGGTGGCCGCCGGCCTGACTGACAAGACCCCAGCCGGCTTCGCCGGGGCGGTCGAGCAGGACACCGACCCGGCGCCGGTCGATGTCGCGGCCATGCTGGACCTCATCAAGAACCACGAAGTCGCCGCCGTCGTCTTCAACGAACAGACCGTCACCCCGGTGACCAAGCAGGTACAGACAGCCGCGCAGGCCGCGGGCGTTCCGGTCGTGGGTGTCGCCGAGACCCTGCCCGCAGGCTCCGACTACCTCACCTGGCAGCGCGACACCGCCGACCGGCTGGCCGCCGCGCTCCAGCAGAACAGATAATCGCTGCTTGTGAGCGCCGAAGTCGTCTCATTGACCGGCGCCCGGCTGGCCTTCGGCGAGCGGGTGTTGTGGGATCACCTCGATCTGACGGTCTCGGCCGGCGAGTTCATCGCGATCCTCGGCCCCAACGGCACGGGTAAAACCTCACTGCTGAAGGTGCTGCTGGGCCAACTGCCGCTGAGCGCGGGCACCGCGCTGATCGACGGCGCACCGGTCGAGAAGGGCAGCGACCGGATCGGATACGTGCCGCAACACCGGGCCGTGGACCGCGGACTGAGCCTGCGCGGAGCCGACCTGGTTCGGCTGGGGGTCGATGGGCACCGCTGGGGACTGGCCCCACTGCGCCGAGCCGACCGCGTCCGCCGCCGCGACGCGGTGAACCGCGCCCTGGCGCAGGTGCGCGCCGAGCGGCTGGCCCGGGTCGGCGTCGGCGTGATGTCCGGCGGCGAACTGCAGCGGGTGCGGATCGCGCAGGCGCTCGCCAGCGACCCGGTGCTGCTGCTGTGCGACGAACCGCTGCTGAACCTCGATCCCGCAAACGCGCGGCTGGTCGCATCCCTCATCAACCAGCGCCGCACTGCCGGCACCGCGGTGATGTTCGTGACGCACGAGGTGAATCCGGTGCTGCCGTACGTCGACCGGGTGCTGTATCTGGTCGACGGACGCTTCCTGGTCGGCACCGTCGCCGAGGTGATGAAATCCGCAACGCTCTCGGAGCTCTACCAGGCCGATATCCAGGTAGTGCAGGTCGGCAACCGCTACGTCGTGGTGGGAGAGCACACCGACCACTCCGGACATGCCAGCGGGCACACCCATGACTGACAAGCTCGGCCACCTGCTGGACAACCTGCTGTCCTTCCACATCACCGCGGACCTGCTCAGCCGCGACTTCGTCCAGCAGGCATTGCTGGCCGCCGCGCTGCTGGCCCTGGTCGCCGGTCTGATCGGGCCCTTCATCGTCATGCGACAGATGTCGTTCGCGGTGCACGGCTCCAGCGAGCTCTCACTGACGGGTGCCTCGTTCGCGCTGCTGGCCGGCTTCAACGTGGGAATCGGTGCGCTCGTCGGCTGCGGACTGGCCGCGGTCCTGTTCGGTGTGCTCGGCCAGCGGGCCCGGGAGCGCGACTCGGCGATCGGCGTGGTGCTGGCCTTCGGCCTCGGCCTGGCCGTGCTGTTCATCCACCTCTACCCGGGCCGCAGCGGGACCAGCTTCGCGCTGCTGACCGGGCAGATCGTCGGTGTCGGATACTCCGGGCTGGCGCTACTGGTGGTGGTGACACTGCTGGTGGTGGGGGTTCTCGCGGTGAGCTACCGACCGCTGCTGTTCGCCACCGCGGATCCCGAAGTGGCTGCGGCGCGGGGTGTTCCGGTGCGCGCACTGGGCATCGTGTTCGCCGCGCTGGTGGGTGTCGTCGCCGCACAGGGGGTGCAGATCGTCGGTGCGCTGCTGGTGATGTCACTGCTGATCACCCCGGCCGCGGCGGCGGCGCGGGTGTTCAGTTCGCCGGTCGCGGTGCTGGTCGCCTCGGTGCTGTTCGCGGAGGTGTCGGCCGTGGCGGGCATCGTGTTGTCGTTGGCGCCCGGGGTGCCGGTGTCGGTGTTCGTCACAACGATCTCGTTCGTCATCTACCTGCTGTGCTGGGCGGTGAGCCGGCGACACCACGACCCGGCGGCGGCCTGATCAGCGGTCCGCGAAATCCACCTCAGGGCTGCGGTTCGCGCGGATCGGCGACCCTCATGTCGATCTGGGGGCGTGATGCCACGGCGTGCGCCTAGGCTGGCCGGGTGGAATCTGTCGACCTGAACGCGGACCTGGGCGAGAGCTTCGGGATATGGGAGCTCGGCGACGACGACGCCATGCTCGACATCGTCACCAGCGCCAACATCGCCTGCGGCTTCCACGCCGGTGACCCGCTGCGGCTGGCGGGCACCTGCCGATCCGCAGCGGCCTCCGGCGTGCGTATCGGGGCCCAGGTCGCCTACCACGACCTGGGCGGTTTCGGGCGCCGCTACATCGACGTGGACCCGGACGAGCTGACCGCCGACGTCATCTACCAGATCGGCGCGCTGCAGGCCTTGGCCCAGGCCGCCGGATCAACGGTCGGCTACGTCAAACCCCATGGCGCGCTGTACAACACGATCGTCAAAGACCGCGAGCAGGCCCGTGCGGTCGCCACCGCCGTACATACCGTCGACCCTGGGCTTCCGGTCCTGGGCCTATCCGAGTCGGTGTTCTTCGAAGAGGCCCGGCGCCTCGGGCTGCGCACCGTCGCCGAGGCCTTCGCCGATCGTGCCTACCGCCCGGACGGGCAGCTGGTGTCGCGACGGGAGCAGGGTGCCGTGCTGCACGACCCGACCCAGATCGCCGAGCGCGTCGCGGCGATGGTGACCTCCGGCCGGGTCACCGCCGTCGACGGCTCGATCATCGATGTGCAGGTGGAATCCGTTTGTGTGCATGGCGATTCACCGGGTGCGGTGGAGATCGCCACCGCGGTACGCAAACGCCTGCTGGCCGACGGTATCGAACTGACTGCCTTCATCTGATGCGGCTGAAATTCGGCCGCCCGGACATCGGCGACTACCGGGAGCGCTTCGACCTCGCCGACGCCGAACCGGACGCCGCATTGTCGGTCACCTGGCTGGGGGTCTCGACGCTGCTGGTCGACGACGGTACCTCGGCGGTGATGACCGACGGCTTCTTCTCTCGCCCAAGTCTTGTCGAGGTCGGACTGGGGCGACTGACACCGTCGGAGTCCAGGATCGACGACGCGCTGACCCGGGCCGGGGTCAACCGGCTCGCCGCGGTGTTGCCGGTGCATACCCACTACGACCACGTACTGGATTCCGCGGTGGTGGCCCGGCGCACAGGCGCCCGACTGGTCGGTGGTGAGTCAGCGGCCAATGTCGGACGTGGACATGGCCTTTCGAACGAGGACATCGTCATTGCCACACCGGGTGAGGCGGTGACACTCGGTCCGTTCGCCGTGACGCTGATCGAGTCGCACCACTGTCCGCCGGATCGCTTCCCCGGCGAGATCACCGAACCCGTCGTCCCGCCGGTGAAGGCGTCGGCGTACCGATGCGGGGAAGCCTGGTCGACGCTCATTCATCACGCGCCGAGTGACCGGCGGCTGCTGATCCAGGGCAGCGCCGGCTTCGTGGCGGGCGCGCTGGACGGTCAGCGGGCCGAGGTCGCGTATCTGGGTGCCGGCCAGCTCGGCGTGCAGCCCGAGGAGTACATCACGCAGTACTGGAACGAGACTGTCGGTGCGGTCGGCGCGCGCCGTGTGGTGCTCATCCACTGGGACGACTTCTTCCGCCCGCTGACCGAGCCGGTGCGGACCCTGCCCTATGCCATCGACGACCTCGACGTGTCGACTCGGATCCTGTCGCGGCTCGCCGAACGGGACGGGGTGGCGCTGAGCATGCCGACGCTGTGGCAGCGCGCCGATCCCTGGGTCTGAGCGTTGACGCTCCTGATCGTCTCGCTGGTCCTGCTGGCGGGTGTGCTGATCTTCGCGATCGCGCACCCGACCGGATGGTCCGAAGCGGTGCTGGCGGTTCCGGCGGCGGTGGCGGTGGTGATCACCGGCGCGGTGTCGGCGGACGACGCGCTCACCGAGATGGGCCGCATGCTTCCGGTCGTCGCCTTTCTGGCGACGATCCTGGTGCTGGCCGGCCTCTGTGACGACGAGGGACTGTTCGATGCGGCCGGAGCATGGATGGCCCGTACCAGCTCGGGCCGGCCGCACCGGCTGCTCGGCCAGGTGTTCGTGATCGCGGCGGCGACGACGGCGATCCTCAGCTTGGACGCCACGGTGGTGCTGCTGACACCCGTGGTCCTGGCGACGGTGCGCGGGCTACGGGTGCCGACCCGTCCGCATCTGTATGCGACGGCACACCTTTCGAACACCGCCTCGCTGCTGTTGCCGGTATCGAATCTGACCAATCTGCTGGCGTTCGGAGCCGCCGGCCTGTCGTTCACCCGATTCAGCGTGTTGATGGCCGCGCCGTGGCTGCTGGCGGTGGCCGTCGAGTACGCGGTGTTCCGGCTGGTGTTCCGACGCGACCTCGCCGAGACACCGAGCACCGCTGCGCCGCCCGACGGTGCGCGCCCGGTGTTCGTGCTCGTGGTGCTGGCGCTGACCCTGATCGGCTTTACGGTGACCTCGTTCGCAGGCCTGTCCCCGGCGTGGGCCGCACTGGCCGGTGCCCTCGTCCTGGGTGTCCGCTCGATTGCCCAGCGGCGCAGCACCATCGGCGGGATCACCCGCTCGCTGAACCTGCCGTTCTGCCTCTTCGTGCTCGCGCTGGCGGTGGTGGTCAAGGCGGTCATGGTCAACGGTCTGGACTCCGCTGCCCGTGATCTGCTGCCGTCCGGGAACGGCCTGGCCACCCTACTGGGTATCGCGGCACTGGCCGCGGTGCTGTCGAACCTCGTCAACAACCTGCCGGCGGTCCTGGTGCTGCTGCCCTTGGTGAGCGGGGCGCCTGCCGTGCTGGCGGTGCTGATCGGCGTGAACATAGGCCCGAACCTGACCTACGTCGGCTCGTTGGCAAACCTGCTGTGGCGCAGGGTGTTACACCACCACGGTGAGCAGACCAGCGTGCGGGAGTTCACCTGGCTGGGACTGCTGACCGTACCGGCATGCCTGGTCGTCGCGGTGGTGGCCTTATGGGCCGGTGTCCACGTGATCGGCGTCTAGCCGGCGGCGAGCGGTCGGGGGCTAGCGGCGACGCTGGCGCGCGATCTCGGCCAGCACCACACCGGCCGCCACCGAAGCGTTCAGCGATTCGGTCGGGCCGGCCATCGGAATGGACACTACGGTGTCGCAGTTCTGGCGCACCAGCCGAGACAGGCCCTTGCCTTCGGACCCGACGACCAGCACCAGTGGTCCGGACGCGTCGAAGTCGTCGACGACGGTGTCGCCGCCGGCGTCGAGGCCGACGATCTGCACGCCGGCGTCGGCCCACTCCTTGAGCGTGCGGGTGAGGTTGGTGGCGCGCGCGATCGGCACCCGGGCGGCCGCACCGGCGCTGGTCCGCCAGGCCACCGCCGTCACCGACGCCGAACGGCGCTGCGGGATGAGCACACCATGCCCGGCGAAGGCGGCGACGGAGCGCACGATGGCGCCGAGATTGCGCGGATCGGAGATGTTGTCCAGTGCCACCAGCAGGGCGGGCTGGTAGTCATTCGTCGCGGCCGCCAACAGGTCATCCGGATGCGCGTAGGCGTACGGCGGTACCTGGAGGGCCAGGCCCTGATGCAGCCCGTTGGAACTCATCCGGTCCAGATCGGTACGCGGCACTTCGAGAATCGGGATGCCACGATCGGCGGCCAGCGTCACCGACTCGGTCATCCGCTCGTCGGCCTCGGCACCGAGGGCGACATAGAGCGCCGATGCCGGTGCATCGGCACGCAGGCATTCCAGCACCGGGTTGCGCCCGAGGACGATCTCGGTCTCGTCGGTCGGCTTCGCCGGTTTGCGGACCGCCTTGGCGGCCCGCTTGGCGGCCGGATGGCCCGGTCGCATGTGGGCGGGCGGGGTCGCGCCCCGGCCTTCCAGGCCCCGCCGGCGCACTCCGCCCGAGCCGACGGTCGGACCCTTCTTCGTCCCGGCCTTGCGGACCGCGCCGCGACGCCTCGAATTGCCGGCCATTACTTGGTGTCCCCGTCCAGGAGGGCCCACTGCGGACCGTCGGCGGTGTCGGTGACCTCGATGCCGGCCTCCTTGAGGCGATCCCGGATGTTGTCCGCCTCCGCCCAGTCGCGCTGTTGGCGGGCGTCGTCGCGGCGCTGCAGTTCGGCGCGGACCAGCACGTCGACCGCTGCCAGGGCAGCCGACGTCTCGTCGCGGCTCTCCCAGCGCTCATCGAGCGGATCGCAACCCAGAATGGCCATCATCGCCCGGATCTGGCCGGCCTTGGCGAGCGCCGTCTCGTGGTCACCGGCCTCCAGCGCACGATTACCGTCGGCGCGGGCGGCATGCACCTCGGCCAGCGCCGCGGGCACGGCGAGATCATCGTCGAGTGCGGCGGCGAACCGCTCGGTCCAGGTGGTCGGCACCACCGCACCGACCCGGGTCCGCACGCGGTGCAGGAACTCCTCGATGCCGGTGTAGGCCTTGACGGCATCTTGCAGCGCGGTCTCGGAGAATTCCAGCATCGAACGGTAGTGCGCGCTGCCCAGGTAGTACCGCAGCTCCGCGGGCCGGACCCGTTGCAGCACAGCGGGAATGGCGAGCACGTTGCCCAGCGACTTGCTCATCTTCTCGCCGCCCATGGTCACCCAGCCGTTGTGCAGCCAGAACCGGGCGAACCCGTCGCCGGCGGCACGCGCCTGGGCGATCTCATTCTCGTGATGCGGGAAGACCAGATCCATTCCGCCGCAATGGATATCAAACTCGGCACCGAGGTACTCGTGCGCCATGGCGACACATTCGGAGTGCCAGCCCGGGCGTCCGCGACCCCACGGCGTCGGCCAGGACGGCTCCCCCGGTTTGGCGCCCTTCCACAGGGTGAAGTCGCGCTGGTCGCGTTTGCCGGTCCCGACTCCCTCGCCCTGATGCACGTCTTCGATGCGGTGGCCGGAGAGCTTCCCGTAGTCCGGGAACGTCAGCACGTTGAAGTAGACGTCGCCGGCCCCGGGGTAGGCGTGGCCGGTGTCGATCAGCTGCTGGATCAGCTCGACGATCTGGGTGATGTGTCCGGTCGCGCGGGGCTCGGCCGACGGGGGCAGGACGCCGAGCGCGTCATAGGCGGCCGAGAAGGCCCGCTCGTGGGTGGCCGCCCATTCCCACCACGGCCGGTCGGCATCGGCGGCCTTGGTAAGGATCTTGTCGTCGATGTCGGTGACGTTGCGGATGAACGCGACGTCGTAACCCTTCGCCAGCAGCCAGCGGCGCAGGACGTCGAACGCCACACCGCTGCGGACGTGTCCGATGTGCGGCAGGCCCTGGACGGTGGCGCCGCAGAGATAGATCGACGCGTGGCCGGGCCGGATCGGGACGAACTCGCGGACCGCGCCGGTGTAGGTGTCATGGAGCCGCAGGCCCTCGCGGGTGTTCGCCGGCCCAGCGGCTCCGGCGCCAGATGTCGCCGGCCCAGCGGCTCCTTCGGTCACGACGCGCCAGCTTACCGGCCTATTCGGCGTTATCCGGCACCGGAGCCGAAGCGGTGAAAACCAAGGCCGTCGCCACGGCGGCGATTCCCTCGCCGCGGCCGGTCAGACCGAGACCGTCGGTGGTCGTCGCCGACACCGATACCGGCGCCCCCAGCAACTCACCCAGCACCCGCTGGGCCTCCTCGCGCCGAGGTCCCACCTTCGGCCGATTGCCGATCACCTGGACGGCGGCATTTCCGGTGCGGTAGCCGGCCTTGGCGAGGAGGTCGCGGACGTGGGTGAGCATCTGGGCACCGCTGGCACCGTGCCACTGCGGTTGATCCACCCCGAAAACCGTCCCCAGGTCGCCGAGCCCGGCCGCGGACAGCAGCGCGTCACAAAGTGCATGGACGGCGACGTCGCCGTCGGAGTGCCCGGAGCAACCGTCCGCCCCGTCGAACAGCAACCCCACCAGCCAGCACGGCCGGCCGGCTTCGATGGGGTGCACGTCGGTTCCGAGCCCGACCCGGGGCAGCGGTGCGCTCATCCGCTCAGCACCGCCCGGGCCAGCGCGAGGTCCAGCGGCGTGGTGATCTTGAAGGCGAGGGTGTCCCCCGCCACGGTGTGGACCGGAGTCCCGAGGTGTTCGACCAGGGAAGCGTCGTCGGTGACCGCGATGCCCGGCGAGCGCTCATAGGCCCGGCGCAGCAACGCGGTCTCGAAACCCTGCGGGGTCTGCACGGCCCGCAACCCGGATCGCTCCGGGGTGCCGAGCACCACGCCGTTGGCGTCGACGGCCTTGACCGTGTCGACCACCGGCAGCACCGGGATGACCGCCCGAAGGCCCTCGCGAAGGGCGGCGACCACCCGCTGGATCTGGTCGATCGGGGTCAACGGCCGCGCAGCATCGTGGACGAGCACGTATTCGGAGTCGCCGACGGCCGCAAGCGCCCGGCTGACCGTCTCGGGGCGTTCCGCGCCGCCCTCGACCACGACGGCCCGATCACCGAGCAGCAGTTTCGCCTCGTCGAGCCGGTCGGCCGGTACGGCGACGATCACCCGGTCGACCACCCCGGATGCCAGGACGCCGTCCACGGCACGTTCCAGCATGGTGCGACCACCGAGTTCGACGAACGCCTTCGGAAATCCGGCGCCCAGCCGTTCACCCGAGCCGGCCGCCGTGACGACCGCGACCGTGTCCGACACCGGCTCCCTCAGGCAATCAGGACGCGGCGGCCAGCACCTCGTCGAGAATGATCTCGGCCTTGGCGTCGTCGGTGTTCTCGGCAAGCGCCAGCTCGCCGACGAGAATCTGCCGGGCCTTGGCCAGCATCCGCTTCTCGCCTGCCGACAGGCCGCGCTCCTGGTCGCGGCGCCAGAGGTCGCGAACGACCTCGGCCACCTTGTTCACGTCGCCGGAGGCCAGCTTCTCGAGGTTGGCCTTGTAGCGGCGAGACCAGTTGGTCGGCTCCTCGGTGTGCGGCGCACGGAGCACCTGGAAGACCTTGTCCAGGCCCTCCTGTCCCACGACGTCACGGACACCGACATACTCGGCGTTGTCTGCTGGAACTCGAACGGTCAGGTCTCCCTGGGCGACCTTCAGGACGAGATATTCTTTCTGTTCGCCCTTGATGGTCCGGGTTTCGATCGCTTCGATCAATGCAGCACCGTGGTGTGGATAGACAACGGTGTCTCCGACCTTGAAAATCATCAGTTTCGAGCCCCTTTCACTCCACGATCTTAGCACGGGGTCCGACAGCGTGTGGAACAACGGTGCAGGTCAGGGGCACCGCTGATGAAGAATGGGGGTTGACAGGGTGTCGATTTCGTGCACGGGGGCGGCTGGGTGGGCCGGTGCCAGCAACGTCGTGAGCTGCCGATGGGTGGGTCGTCGGCACCCTCAGCTACCGCCGGAGACCCGGACCTACTACTCTGCATAGTCGAACCGCGGGGGCCGCCACCGAGCCGACCGCACCGGCCAAGCAGGAGGCTGCTGTGAATCGCCCGACCAATCGCCTCTTCGCCGCTTCCGCGGGCCTCGTCGCCTGCGGCCTGATCGTCACCGGATGCAGTTCCGGGCAAATCTCCCAGACCGCGGACCAGGAGTCGGCCGTCAACGGCTCGACCGCCAACGTCAAGAACATCGCGCTGCGCAACGTGCACCTGCAGGCGGTGCAGACCGGCGACTTCCTCAAACCCGGCCGCACCGTGGAGCTGGTCTTCGCCGCGGTCAACACCTCGGGGGACGTCAACGACAAGCTGCTCGGTGTCACCTCGGACATCGGTTCGGTCAGCATCACCGGCGACCTGGCCATCCCGGCCAACACCTCGCTGATCGTCGGCTCGGCCGACCGCACGACCGAGGCCAGCCCGCTGGCGTCGACCGAGGGCGCCAAGGCCGAGGTGATGCTGAGCCAGCCGATCACCAACGGCCTGACCTATGGCTTCACCTTCACCTTCGACAAGGCCGGCCAGGCCAAGATCCAGGTGCCGATCTCCGCGGGTGCCGCACCCCGCCAAGAGGTCGCGTCAGCCGCCCACGAGTAATCCCGCGGCGGGTGCACGGGGGCGGTTTTCCGCGCTCCGGACACAGGCCGGCGAATCCGCCGAAGTGTCGTAGCAACCCGATAGCCTCACGGCGTGGCCAAGGCACGTTCCCAGTATCGCTGTTCGGAATGCCGCCACATCAGCGCCAAGTGGGTGGGCCGATGCCCGGAATGCGGCACCTGGGGAACCGTTGACGAGGTGGTCGCACTCGCCGCGGTCGGCGGTTCTCCGCATCGCTCGGTGGTGCCGTCGTCGCCCGCCGTTCCGATCAGTTCCATCAACCCCGACCGCACCCGTCACTTCCCCACCGGCATAACCGAACTCGATCGGGTACTGGGCGGCGGCGTGGTGCCCGGGTCGGTCACCCTGCTGGCCGGGGATCCCGGAGTCGGCAAGTCGACACTGCTGCTCGAGGTGGCCCATCGATGGGCGCAGTTCGGGCGCCGGGCGCTCTACGTATCCGGAGAGGAGTCGGCGGGGCAGATCCGCATGCGTGCCGAACGCACCGGATGTGCCCACGACGAGGTCTTCCTGGCCGCCGAGGCCGACGTGCACACCGTGCTGGGCCACCTGGACGCCGTGCAACCGGGTCTGGTGATCGTCGACTCGGTGCAGACCATGACGGCTGGGGACACCGACGGCGTCGTCGGCGGGGTGACGCAGGTGCGCGCGGTGACCACGGCGCTGACCGCCGCGGCGAAGTCGACCGGGATCGCGATGATTCTGGTCGGACACGTCACCAAGGACGGCGCCATCGCAGGCCCGCGATCACTCGAGCATCTCGTCGACGTCGTGTTGCACTTCGAGGGTGACCGCAACACGGCGCTGCGGATGGTCCGCGGTATCAAGAACCGATTCGGCGCCGCCGACGAGGTCGGTTGTTTTCTGTTGCACGACAACGGAATCGAGGGGGTAGCCGACCCATCGGGACTGTTCCTCGACCAGCGGCCGAGCCCGGTGTCCGGCACCGCGGTGACGGTGAGCCTGGACGGCAAACGCCCGCTGATCGGCGAGATCCAGGCACTGCTCGCCCCGCCCACCAACGTGGCCTCGCCGCGCCGCGCGGTCAGCGGTGTCGACCACGCCCGCACGGCGATGATCACCGCGGTGCTCGACAAGCGGGCGAACCTGAAGGTGAGCGCGAACGACATCTACCTGTCCACGGTGGGTGGGATGCGGCTGACGGACCCGTCGTCGGATCTCGCGGTGGCCATGGCGATGGCGTCGGCCGCCTTCGATCGGGCGCTGCCCGCAACCATGGTGGTGTTCGGTGAGGTGGGTCTGGCCGGTGACCTGCGTCGGGTCACCGGCATGGACCGGCGGTTGGCCGAAGCGGCCCGGCTGGGGTTCACCACCGCACTGGTCCCGGTGGGTTGCGGAACCGTGCCCAAGGGTCTGCGCGCCCTGGAATGCGCGACGATCGTCGATGCGCTGCGCGCCATGCTGGCGGTCGCGGAACTGCCGGTGGTGCGCCCCCTGCAGCGGAATCGGCGGGACTCGCACGACAGAGGCGCCGGCACGATGGACAATGAACAGCTGTGAGCACCGTTAGCCGGTCCAACGGGTCGGCACCGCCGACGGCGGCCACGCTGCGCGAGACTATCGGGCGGCTGGCGCCGGGCACCGCGCTCCGCGACGGACTGGAGCGCATCCTGCGCGGCCGCACCGGCGCGTTGATCGTGCTGGGTTACGACGAGCGCGTGGAAACCATCTGTGACGGCGGGTTCGCGCTGGATGTCCGGTTCGCCCCGACCCGGCTGCGGGAGCTGTCCAAGATGGACGGCGCGGTGATCCTGTCCACCGACGGCAACCGCATCGTCCGGGCCAACGTCCAGCTGGTGCCCGACCCGACCATTCCCACCGACGAGTCCGGCACCCGGCACCGGTCCGCCGAGCGCGCCGCGATCCAGACCGGCTATCCGGTGATCTCGGTGAGCCACTCGATGAACATCGTGACGGTGTACGTCGCCGGTGAGCGGCATGTGGTGGCCGACTCGGCCACCATCCTGTCGCGCGCCAACCAGGCGATCGCGACCCTGGAGCGTTACAAGGCCCGGTTGGACGAGGTGTCGCGGCAGCTGTCCACCGCCGAGATCGAGGACTTCGTCACGCTGCGCGACGTGATGACCGTGGTGCAGCGGCTGGAGATGGTCCGTCGGATCGGTCTCGAAATCGATTATGACGCTGTGGAACTCGGCACCGACGGTCGCCAGCTGCGGCTGCAGCTGGAAGAGCTGCTGGGCGGCAACGACACCGCGCGCGAGCTGATCGTCCGCGATTATCACGCCAATCCGGACCCGCCGTCCAAGTCCCAGGTGGCCGCGACGCTGGCCGAGCTGGACTCGCTGTCCGACACCGAACTGCTGGACTTCACCGCGCTGTCGCGGGTGTTCGGCTACCCCTCCACCGCGGAGGCCCAGGACTCGGCGCTCAGCGCCCGCGGCTACCGCGCGATGGCCGACATCCCGCGCCTGCAGTTCGCCCACGTCGATCTGCTGGTGCGCCGGTTCGGCTCGCTGCAGGGTCTGCTGGCGGCCAGCGCCACGGATCTGCAGTCGGTCGAGGGCATCGGCGCGATGTGGGCGCGCCACGTCCGCGAGGGTCTGTCGCAGTTAGCGGAGTCGACGATCGCCGACCGCCTGGTCTAGCGGCCGGGGTCAGTTCCCCGGTGCGGGGGCCGGCGGCGCTTCACCCGCGGGTGCCTCCGGCGCCGGCGGTGGGGCATCGGAGAGGACGAACGGCACCGCCGCCGACCGCAGATTGCCCAACTGGACCACCAGGTTGTAGGTGCCCGCACCGATCGGCTGCCGGGGCAACGGGCACTGCGGCGCCGACCCCATCCCGGTCCAGGTGACCTCGGTGGTCACCTGCTCACCGGGGTTGAAGGTCTTGACCAGCGTCTCGTTGGACGGGGCGCAGTCCAGATTGGACCACAGCCGCTTGTTGTCCAGCGAGTACACATAGGCGGCAAGCACCGCCGCACCGACGTCACGCTTGCACGCCACCAGGCCGATGTTGGTGACCACCATGGTGAACTTCGGCTGATCGCCGATGACGTACTGCGGCTGATTGGTGATGCCCTTGACCGCCAGGGCGGAGTCGGGGCAGTCGTCCCCCTCCTTGAGAACCGGCGGCGGCTGCACCGCCTCGGTGGCCGTCGGGGTCGGCGGCGGAATCGAGGCGGCGGGCGGCGGGGCGACAACGGGTGTCTTGTTCTCCGGCTGCGGAACCTGGCTGGCTGCGGCGTCGGTCTTGACGCTGCTCTTCGAGTCGGAGCCACTGAACACGGTGAAGGCTATGGCGGCGATGATGCCGATGACCAGCACGGCGATGCCCAGCGCCAGTCCTCGGCGTCGCCAATAGATTTGCGTGGGCAGCGGGCCATGCGGTTCAAGATCCAGCACGGTTCCACGGTAAGGCCAGGTCACCGCCAGATGTCCGACCCGGCTCGGCGTGTCGCCTTGTTAACCAGCCGGATGTGAACTATTCGCCGATGTCGCCGATGTGCTTGCGCAGCCCAACCTTGCCGTCGGCGAGGTGATAGGTCAGGCCCACGATGGCGAGTTCGCCCGCCTTGACCCGGTCGGCGATGGCCGTCGAGCGGGCCATGAGCTGGGCCGCGGTCTCGGTGACGTGGCGGGCCTCGAACTCGTCGACCCGGGTCAGCCCGTCCCGCCGTCCCAGCAGAATCGACGGCGTGACCCGCTCGACGACATCGCGAACGAACCCGGCCGGCACCTGGCCCTCATCGAGCGCGGAGATGGTGGCCTTCACCGCACCGCAACTGTCGTGGCCGAGGACGGCGATCAACGGCACGTTGAGCACGACGACCGCGTATTCGATCGATCCCAGGACGGCGGCGTCGATGACGTGGCCTGCGGTGCGGACGACGAACATGTCGCCCAGACCCTGATCGAAGATGATCTCGGCGGCCACCCGGCTGTCGGCGCAACCGAACACCACCGCGGTCGGGCGTTGCTCACCGGCCAGGCTGGCCCGATGCTCGATGCTCTGGCTCGGATGCTCGGGCTTGCCGGCGACGAATCGCTCGTTACCCTCCTTGAGTGCCTTCCAAGCTGTCGCAGGACTGGTGTTGGGCATGGCCCCCATTGTGCCCTGCCGACCCGGACGGCATGCCGTGAGCATCCCGGCCGGCGAATTGATCGGGTGGTACGGGCGAGCCCGACGCGACCTGCCGTGGCGGGCGCCGGGGGTGACGGCATGGCAGATCCTGGTCAGCGAGTTCATGTTGCAGCAGACCCCGGTCGCCCGGGTGGCGCCGATCTGGCTGGAGTGGGTGGCCCGCTGGCCCACACCCTCGGCGACGGCCGCGGCCGGTGCGGCCGATGTCCTGCGCGCCTGGGGCAAGCTCGGTTACCCGCGCCGGGCGAAGCGGCTGCACGAGTGCGCGACGGCGATCGCCACCGACCACGCCGACGTGGTGCCCGACGATGTGGACACCCTGCTGACCCTGCCCGGGGTGGGCGCCTACACCGCCCGCGCGGTGGCCTGCTTCGCCTACCAGAAGGCGGTGCCGGTGGTGGACACCAATGTGCGCCGGGTGGTGGCGCGCTCGGTGCACGGGCGGGCGGACGCGGGCAGTGCGTCGGCCGTTCGCGACCACGCCGATGTCGCGGCGCTGCTGCCCGACGACGGCACCGCCCCGGTGTTCTCCGCGGCGCTGATGGAACTGGGTGCAACCGTGTGCACCGCCCGGTCACCCAAGTGCGGCAGCTGTCCGCTCAGTGTGTGCGCGTGGCGGGCCGCCGGGTATCCGCCGGCGACCACGGCCGCGCGCCCGGCGCAGCGCTACGCGGGCACCGACCGGCAGGTGCGCGGCAGGCTGCTCGATGTGCTGCGGGCGAGCTCGAGCCCGGTAGAGCGCGCGCAACTCGACGTGGTCTGGTTGACCGATACCCCGCAGCGCGACCGTGCACTGGACTCCCTGCTGGTGGACGGGTTGGTGGAGCAGACCGTGGACGGCAGGTTCGCGCTGGCCGGCGAAGGCGACTGAGCGCCAAGGGCTATCGGTCTGAGCCGACCCGGGCGACGACGAATATCCGCCGGAACGGGAAGAACGTGCGACCGTCGGGACGGACGGGGTAGGCCGCGTCCAACATCGGTGCCAGTTCCGCCCGGAACCGATGCCACTGCTGATCGGTGAGCCGGTCCCGCACCGGGGTCAGTGCGGTGCCGGTGATCCAGTTCAACACCGGCTGCTCACCGCTCAGCTCGTGGATGTAGGTGCTCTCCCACGCATCGACGCTGCACCCGGCATCGGTGAGCAGTTCGGCGTAGCGCGCCGGGGACTCGACGACGGTGCCCGTGCGAAACGGGATGTCCTGCAACCATTCCGACCAGGGCTCCCGGTCGGCGAGGACCCGGATCGAGGCGTGTGACGGCTCCTCGAAGTTGCCCGGCACCTGCACGGCGATCCAGGCACCGGGCTCGAGCTGACCGGCCCAGCGCATCAGCAGATCGGTGTGCTCGGGGATCCATTGCAGGGTGGCGTTGCTGAGCAGGACATCTGTCTCCGGGCCCGGAACCCAGGCGCGCACATCGCCGACCTGGGCGTCGATGCCGCGCTCGCGGGCGGCGGTCGCCATCGCCGCCGAGCTGTCCCATGCCTCGACGACCGCATCCGGCCAGCGACGGATGAGTTGCTCGGTCAAATTGCCGGGCCCGCAACCGAGGTCCACCACCCGGCGCGGCGACTCGGCACCCACCCGAGCGAGCAGGTCGAAGAACGGGCGGGCACGCTGATCGGCGAACGCCAGATAGGTCTGTGGGTTCCACACCCGGCTACCTCACCACAACGGCTAGCATCCCGGTAGGGGGCGATCGAGCCCCCGCAGCCGCCCGGAAAGGCCGCCCGACGATGACGTCGAACGCCGACATGCCCATTCCGATGCCCGATGTGCCCGGCGCGGACGCCGGCCGCGGCGGTCTGCCCAGCAGGTCCGATCTCACACTGCTGCAGCGCGCCATCGTCGACACCTCGGCGATCGCCGACCTGGGCCTGCGCACCGCGATCGCATCCCTGGTCGGTGCGAGCATGCTGCCGACGGTCGCGGCCGGACTGGTTCGCGGCTCGAACCTGAAGCGCGAACGCAAGAACCTCGAGTTCTACGCCGATCTCGCGGCCCACCACGATCCTGCGCTGTCCTTTCCCGCGCCCACCCGGGTTCCGGAAGTATCCAGTCGCCCGGCCAACCCGATCGCCGAGTACATCGCGCACGGCAACGTCCACAACATCTCGTTCCAGAGCAGCTTCGAGCCGGTCAACCCCGACATGCGCGAGCAATGGAAACGGTTGGAACGCAACAACGTCGTGTGGGCCCAGCACTGGCGACACGGCGACGGACCGCGGCCGACGCTATGCGTGATCCACGGTTTCATGGGTTCGGCGTACCTGTTCAACGGGCTGTTCTTCGCCTTGCCCTGGTTCTACCGCACCGGCTACGACGTCGTGCTGTACACGCTGCCCTTCCACGGGAGGCGGGCCGAAAAGGGTTCGCCCTTCAGCGGATACGGGTTCTTCTCCCAGGGTATGGCCGGCTTCGCCGAGACCATGGCACAGGCCGTGCACGACTTCCGTTCCGTGCTGGACTGGCTGCAGCACACCGGGGTGGACCGGATGGCGCTCACCGGCATGTCGCTCGGCGGCTACACCTCGGCACTGGTGGCGTCGGTGGATGACCGGTTGGAGGCCGTGATCCCCAATGTGCCGGTGGTGACCCCCGAGTCGGCGTTCGACGACTGGTGGCCGGCCAACAAGCTGGTGTCGCTGGGGCGAAACGCCGGCGGCGTGAGCCGGGAGGATTCCACCGCGGCCTCGGCCTACCACTGTCCGCTGAACTACCGGCCGTTGGTGCCCAAGGACCGACGGCTGATCATCACCGGCCTCGGTGATCGGCTGGCCCCGCCGGACCAGGCCGAAGCGCTCTGGGAACACTGGGATCATTGTGCGCTGCACTGGTTCCCGGGCAACCACATTCTGCACGTGAGTCAGCCGGAGTACCTGCGCCGCACCAATCGCTTCCTGCGCCCGTTCATGTGGGATCGGGAGGAGGCGCGCCTCAGTTCTTGACGGCGTGTACCAGTCGGACGCTGTCGATCATCGTCGACTCCTCCGCACCGTCCGGTAGGGCCCGCCCGTTCGAGAGCAGGTAGCTTCTCAACGCCGTTTCGACGGCCGTCCACCCGCGCTCCGAAAACCACTGCGCTGCAGGGGCATGCTGTTCGTTGTAGATCATCTGCCACCACTCCCCCTGATGACCGGGCAACTCCTTGGCCGCCTCGCGTTTGACCGCGAACGCCTCCCGATCCATCGGGGTCCCCTCCTCGATACCGGCGTGACTACCCGGAGCGGCCAGCGAGTCGATGCCACTGAACAGCTGGGCCTGAGCGGCACCGGTGAGATAGACGAGTAGTCCCTCGACGATCCAGGCGGACGGCCTATCGGGGCGAAATCCGCTGTCACGCAGCGCCTCCGACCAGTCATGACGAAGGTCGACAGCCACCTCGCGGCGCTCGGCGCGGGCCTGCGCTCCGTGCGCTGCAAGAACTTGGCGTTTGAACTCCAACACCTGCGGCTGGTCGACTTCGTACACCACGGTTCCGTCGGCCCAGTCCAGCCGGAACGCCCGCGAATCCAGGCCCGCGGCGAGCATCACGATCTGGCGCACGCCCGCTGCGGCCACCTCGTGGAAGTAGGCGTCGAAGTAGCGCGTGCGTGCCCCCTGGAAGTTGACGAAGGCATCGCCGAAGCCGGGCGCCTTGAGCGCATGCTCGGGCGCCTTGCCGTCCAGAACGTCGGCCCATTGGCCGCCGGCCGCCCGGCAGAACACGTCCGCGTATGGATCGACGGCCAGTGGTTCGGGTTTCTGTGCCTCGAGTGCCCTCGCGGCGGCGACGAACAGTGCCGTCGATCCGACGCTGGTGGTGATGTCCCAGGTGTCGTTGTCGCTACGCACGTTCGCGAGGGTACGCGCCGATCCTGGCAGGACTCAGACCAGCGGGCGGCCGGTCCGCATCCGCCAATCGAGGTCGCGCAGCACGAGATTGAACGGAAACTCCTGCACGAACCGCGGTGCCAGGTTGTTGGCGAAGCGAATCGCCCCCATCAGTCGATCGAAGCGCCGCTGCCTGTCGGCGTCCCACTCGAAGCGCATCTCGTCGCGGAACTTCTGCGGCAGGAAGCCGCTGGTGATCAGCAGGTTCAGTTGCTCGATGGCCCGCTGGATCGGACCCGGCAACCGGGCGCCGCGGATCCGGGAGACCGCGATCGGGTACAGGTACTCCCGGACCGCGTCGTCGATGTGCACCTTCCCCAGCGACTCCTGCCAGTACCTGTCGAAGGCCGCGCGGTCAGCGGGCCACATCTTCTCGGGCACCTGCAGCGTGGTGGCCAGCGTCCGGGCCTCCCAGTAGAACTGGTCGGCCGTCTCGTCATCCATCTCGCCGATGAAGATTCGATAGACGTCGACACCACCCTTGTAGAGGCAGGCGGCGACCCACAACTGCAGGTCTTTGTCGAAGGCGTTGTACGCGACCGGGCTGTCCGGAGTCGAGTAGACCTGGGCGTGCGATCCGCTGACGGCGCGGCCGTAGGCCTTCTTCTGCTCGTCGGTGCCGCGCCTGGCAACCGCGAGATAGGTGAAGGTGGTGCGGGCGCGCTTGATCGGGTGCCGGTCCGCCCGGCCGCTTTCGACCCGGCTCTCCATGACGCCGTAGCCGACGCCCGGGCGAGCGAGTTCCATGATCACGTTGGCGGGCCCGGCCAGCAGGGCAACACCCAGCAGGCCGTCGTTCGCCGGGCGGCGACGCCTCGGCTGCCGGCGGGCGTCATCGAGCGGCGGCGCGCTCACCGCGCGTTCGACCTGGCTGATCGGTTCGCTGATCGTCACTGCCCCTCATCCGCAATAATCTGACAACGTCCGTTTCCTGATATTGCCGCCGTCGGGTGCCGGTGTCAAGATGACGAGATGACGCAGGCGCGGCCCTATGGCGGGGTGGATGCCGCCGACCGGCTGGCCCGGCGCCGGGCCGGCCTCCTCGACGCCGGCCTGGAGCTACTGGGCAACAGCCAGGACCCCGCCGAGCTCACCGTGCGGGGCATCTGCCGTCAGGGCGGCGTCGCCACCCGCTACTTCTACGAGAGCTTCGTCGACAAGGACGAGTTCGTCGCCGCGGTCTTCGACTGGGTGGTGGCCGAGTTGGCCGTCACGATCCAGGCCGCGGTGGCCACCGCCCCTGCCGCCGAGCAGAACCGGGCCGGTATCGCGAGCATCGTGCGCACCATCGAACGCGATCCGCGGGTGGGCCGCTTGCTGTTCGGGGCACAGCAGTTCAACTCGACGGTGGTCCGCAAGCGCGAGCAGCTCGGTCCACTTTTCGCCATGCTGGGCGGCCAGCACGCCGAGACGACGCTGAACCGCCCGGCCAACGAGCGGATCAAGGCGTCCGCGCACTTCGTCGTTGGTGGTGTCGGCCAGACGATCAGCGGCTGGCTGGCCGGGGACGTCGGGCTGTCCGCCGACGAACTCGTCGATCAACTCGCCGCCATCGTCGACGTCCTGACGGATCCGCGGAACTTCCGCGCCTAGCGAGTCGCGGGCACCCGCGGCCTACGGTCCGCGGCGGTCTTGGGCCTGGCCTTCGGCTCGTCGGTGAATTCTTTCGTCCAGCAGGCGAACTCCAGCACGATGCCGTCCGGGTCGGTGAAGTAGAACGACCGGACGTACACCCCGGGATACAGTTTGGCCGACACCTGTGACGGGCTCATATCGTGGTTGAGCACCGGTCCGAGCTTGACGCCCTTGGCCTTCAGTCGCTGCCGGTACTCGTCGAACTTCTCCTCGGGGACATTGAACGCCAGGTGGTTCATCGAGCCCACCGCGCTGATGATCGACCCCAGGCCGGGTAGCGCGGCGGGAAGCGTGCTGCCCACCTCGCCGTCCGGCGCCTCGGTGAACCAGAAGAACGCCACGCAGTCGCCGTTGCCGGCGTCGAAGAAGAAGTGCTGGCCCATGCCGTCGGGCAGGTCGATCGCCTTGATCAGCGGCATGCCGAGCACGTTGGTGTAGAAGTCCACGGTGCGTTCCATGTCAGAGCACACCATTGCGACGTGGTTGATCCCGCCGAGTTCGAACTCGGTGTTGGTGAAGTTCGGCCTGACCATGGTTCTGAACCTAACACTCCGCAATCCGCTGATCGCCCCGGTCAAATGCTTGATTCAGCAACCGGAAAACCTGTCCGGATCTACCCGTGCATCCCGCCCCCGGCGAATATCGTCAAGCGAGCGACGCGCACCGAGGAGGCCACCGAAGCACATGCCAACGCCCGGGGTCATTCGTGAGTTCATCGGGATGTCGTCGCCGACCGCCCGCCGCGCCGGGGCCGGCGGGCACCCCTGCCAGGGCCTGTACCACCGCGGGGTGGGCCGCAAGCCGAAGGTGGCGGTGATCGCCACGCACTACCAGATCGACTTCTCCGAGCATTACATCGCCGACTACCTGGCCACCCGCGGCATCGGCTTCCTGGGCTGGAACACCCGCTTCCGCGGCTTCGAGAGCAGCTTCCTGCTCGACCACGCCCTGGTGGACATCGGCGTGGGAGTGCGGTGGCTGCGCGAGATCCAGGGTGTGGACACCGTTGTGCTGCTTGGAAATTCGGGTGGCGGTTCGCTGATGGCCGCCTACCAGTCGCAGGCCGTCGATCCCACTGTCATCCCATTGGACGGCCTGCGGCCCGCCGCCGGCCTGGCCGATCTTCCACCCGCGGACGGTTATATCGCGAGCGCGGCACATCCCGGCCGGCCGGAGGTGTTGACCGCGTGGATGGACGCCGCGGTGGTCGACGAGAACGACCCGGTGACCAGCGATCCGGATCTCGATCTGTTCGACGAACGCAACGGACCGCCCTTCTCGACCGACTTCGTCGCGCGCTACCGCGCCGCCCAGATCGCGCGCAACCATGCGATCACCGACTGGGCCGAGACCGAACTCAAACGGGTCCGCGCGGCCGGCTTCTCCGATCGGCCCTTCACCGTGATGCGGACCTGGGCCGACCCGCGCATGGTGGACCCGACCATCGAGCCCACCAAACGCCAACCCAACCTCTGCTACGCCGGCGAACCGGTGAAGGCCAACCGTTCCGCGAACGGTATCGCCGCGTCCTGCACGCTGCGTGGCTGGCTGGGCATGTGGAGCCTCAAGGTGGCCCAGACCCGGGCCGAACCACATCTGGCCCGCATCACCTGCCCCTCATTGGTGATCAACGCCGAGCAGGACACCGGTGTGTTCCCCTCGGACGCCAAGCGGATCTTCGATGCCCTGGCGAGCACCGACAAGACGATGTGCTCGATCGACACCGACCACTACTTCACCACCCCGGGTGCCCGCTCCGAGCAGGCCGACACCATCGCGAAGTGGATCGCCAAGCGGTGGCGGTGAAAGTTCTGGCCCACTTCCTGCCCGGTGATCCGGTGCTGGAAATCGTTTCCCCGGAGGCGGATTGGCTCGATGTGCGCTGGTGTCACGAGGACGACGACGACACCCTGCACCGCGAACTACCCGAGGCTGAGGTGCTCTGGCATGTGCTTCGCCCGCTGTCAGGTGCCGACCTTCGACGGGGACCGCGACTTCGCCTGGTGCACAAACTCGGCGCCGGGGTCAACACCATCGACGTCGAGACGGCCACCGAACTCGGGATCGCGGTCGCCAACATGCCCGGCGCCAATGCGCCGTCAGTGGCCGAGGGCGCGGTGCTACTGATGCTGGCGGTGCTGCGCCGGCTACCGATACTGGACCGGGCGATCCGCGACGGCCGCGGCTGGCCGTCCGATGCCAGCCTGGGCGAGACCGTACGGGACATCGGAAGTTGCACGGTGGGCCTCGTCGGATACGGCAACATCGCCAAACGCGTCGAACAGATCCTGCGGGCGATGGGTGCGACCGTGCTGCACACCAGCACCTCCGATGACGGCACCCGAGACTGGCGATCCCTGCCCGACCTGCTCGCGCAAAGCGAGATCGTCAGCCTGCACCTGCCGCTGACCGCCGACACCGCCGAATTGATCAATCGGGCCGCACTGGACCTGATGCGCCCCGAGGCGGTGCTGGTCAACACTTCTCGCGGCGGGGTAGTGGACGAGGCGGCGCTTGTCGATGCGCTGTGCGACGGGCGGCTGGCCGGCGCGGGCCTCGACGTGTTCGCGGTCGAACCGGTCAGCACCGACAACCCGCTGCTGCGGCTGGACAATGTCGTGCTGACCCCGCACGTCACCTGGTACACCGTGGACACCATGCGGCGCTACCTCATCGAAGCGGTGGACAACTGCCGCCGGTTGCGGGACGGTCAGGACCTGGTCAACGTCGTCAACGGGAGGCCGGATGTCCGCCGCACCGACGAGTGAAGACTCGTTGCAGGCCCGCACGCTGCGCAAGGTGACCATCCGGCTGGTCCCGTTCGTGATGGCGTTGTACTTCGTCAACTACCTCGACCGCACCAACCTCGGCATCGCCAAGACCGACCTCAGCGCCGACCTGCAGTTGACCGCCAGCATGTTCGGGTTGGCATCGGGAATCTTCTTCATCGGCTACGTCCTCGTGGAGGTGCCCTCCAACCTGGCCCTCGAGCGGTTCGGCGCCCGGCGCTGGCTGGCGCGCATCGCAGTGTCGTGGGGAATCGTCGCGGTGGCAATCGGATTCGCGCCCAACGTCGCGACGCTGCTGGTGTTGCGGTTCCTGCTCGGCGTCGCCGAGGCCGGACTGTTCCCCGGCGTCATCTTCTATCTGAGCCGCTGGTTCCCCGCCGCGTACCGGGCACGGATCGTCGCGATGTTCATGATGGCCAGCCCGATCGCGGCCGCGATCGGAACACCGTTGGCGGCGTGGCTGATCCAGTCCGGCGACGGCGCGTTCGGGCTGGCCGGCTGGCGCTTCATGATGGTCGCGGTCGGACTGCCCGCGATCATCCTGGGCATCATCTGCTGGTTCTACCTGACCGACCGGCCGAAGGACGCCCACTGGTTGTCGTCCGACGAACGGCAGTGGTTGATCGACGTGTTGGCCGAAGAGGAGCGCCACGTCAACAAGAATTTCGATTTCCCACTGCGGCGCACGCTGACCAGTCCCCGGATCTGGGCGTTGGCGTTGGTGTACTTCGGCATCGCCTACGGCCTGTACGCGCTGGCCTTCTTCCTGCCGTCCATCATCACCGGTTTCAAGAAGACCTTCGGCCTGCAGTTGTCGATAGTGCAGATCGGTTTGATCACCGCCATCCCCTACACCTTTGCCGCGCTCGCGATGTACCTGTGGTCTCGCCACGCCGACCGGACCGGTGAACACGTCTGGCATGTCGCGATTCCAATGCTGCTGGGCGGCTTGGCCATTCCGGTCGCGCTGTACCTGCACAGTCCCGTGCTGGCGATGATTCCGGTGATCGTGGCGGCGGTGGGCGTCTACAGCGCGATCCCCAGCTTCTGGGCGCTGCCGTCCCGGTTCCTCACCGGTGCGGCGGCGGCCGGCGGCATCGGTCTGATCAACTCGGTCGGCAACCTCGGCGGGTTCGCCGCCCCGTACGCCACCGGTGCGCTGGAGCAGTGGACCGGCAGCAGCCGGGCCGGCATGTGGGCGGTCGGCGTGATCATGGTGCTGGCGGCCGCGCTCGTCGTCGCGCTGCGGGCCACTCCCGACCGGTCGACTTCGCGGTAGCGGCACAGAGTCGCGCGCGGCACGAGCTCCTTCTCCGGTGCGCGATCTGCACGCGTCGTCGGCGGCACGGGTGTTTGCGGGCCACCCCCGATCCCGGCGCGACGGCGGGGGTACCCTCGGTCCCAACCCACCGGTTAATCGGCCATCGGTGCAACCGGACGTCCGCCGACACGAGAGAGGGCCACCGACCATGCCCATCGCGATCATCCCCGAACACCACGATCTCGCGGATTCGGTGAGGTCGTTGGTGTCGCGGGTGGCACCGGCTGAGGTGCTGCACGAGGCGCTCGAGACCCCCATTCCGAACCCGCCGCCGTACTGGCGGGCGGCGGCCGAGCAGGGCCTGCACGGCGTGCACCTGGCGGAGTCGGTCGACGGTCAGGGCTTCGGGCTGCTGGAACTGGCGATCGTGATCGCGGAGTTCGGCTATGGGGCGGTGCCGGGGCCGTTCGTCCCGTCGGTGATCGCCAGCGCACTGATCGCCGCTCACGACCCCGACGCCAAGGTGCTGGGCCAGCTGGCGGCCGGCGACCTGATCGGCGCCTACGCGCTGGAGTCCGACCTGACCGCCGAAGAGCAGGGCGACGAACTGGTGATCCGCGGCGAGGCGCGGTCGGTGCCGGCAGCCGGGCAGGCCTCGATCCTGGTGCTGCCGGTCGCCATCGGCAGCGGCGTGGAATGGGCGGTGCTCGACGCCGCCAGCCTGGAGATCGAACCGGTCAAGTCGGTCGACCTGCTGCGTCCGGTCGCCCACGTCCGGGCCAGCGGTGTGGAGATCGGCACCGACCGCCTGCTGTCGAACCTGTCTCAAGCCGCGGGGCGGGCCATCGTCACCACCCTGTTGTCGGCCGAGGCCGTCGGCATCGCCCGCTGGGCCACCGACACGGCCTCGGCCTACGCGAAGATCAGGGAACAGTTCGGCAGGCCGATCGGCCAGTTCCAGGCGATCAAACACAAGTGCGCGGAGATGATCGCCACCACCGAGCGGGCCACCGCGGCGGTGTGGGACGCCGCCCGGGCCCTCGACGAGGCGGCCGAAAAGGTTTGGGACAACGAGGAAACCGCCTACCAGTTCGCCGCCGCCGTGGCCGCCACCCTGGCACCGGTGGCGGCTCAGCATTGTGCCCAGGACTGCATCCAGGTGCACGGTGGCATCGGGTTCACCTGGGAGCACGACACCAACGTCTACTACCGGCGGGCGCTCGGACTGGTCGCGGCGTTCGGGCGGTCGACGGAGTACCAGCAGAAGGTCTTCGACACCGCCACCACCACCGGGATGCGTCCGGTCAACATCGACCTCGATCCCGAGACCGAGAAGCTGCGCGCCGAGATCCGCGCCGAAGTCGAGGCGCTGAAGGCGATTCCGCGCGAGGAGCGCAAGGCGGCGATCGCCGAGGGCGGCTGGGTGCAGCCGCATCTGCCCAAGCCCTGGGGCCGGGCCGCCAGCCCGGTCGAGCAGATCATCATCGCCCAGGAGTTCGCCACCGGTCGGGTGAAGCGCCCACAGATGGGCATCGCGGCATGGCTGATCCCGTCCATCGTCGCCTTCGGCACCGACGCCCAGCAGCAGCGCTTCCTGCCGCCGACGTTCCGCGGCGAGATGATCTGGTGCCAGCTGTTCTCCGAGCCGGGTGCGGGATCGGACCTGGCCAGCCTGACAACCAAGGCCACCAAGGTGGACGGCGGCTGGCGAATCACCGGACAGAAGATCTGGACCACCGCCGCGCAGTTCTCCCAGTGGGGGGCGCTGCTGGCGCGGACCGACCCGAGCGCGCCGAAGCACAACGGCATCACCTACTTCCTGCTCGACATGAGCAGCCCGGGTGTCGAGGTCAAGCCGTTGCGGGAACTGACCGGCAACGCGATGTTCAACACAGTGTTCATCGACGACGTGTTCGTACCCGACGATCTGGTGCTCGGCGACGTCAATCGGGGCTGGGAGGTCAGCCGCAACACCCTTACCGCGGAACGGGTTTCGATCGGCGGAAGTGAGCCGGGCTTCCTGGCCAACCTGGACGGCTTCGTCGAGTTCGTCTCGCAGGGGCACTTCGACCAGATCGGGCATCACCGTGCCGGTGAGCTGATCGCCGAGGGGCACGCGGCGAAGCTGCTGAACCTGCGCTCCACACTCCTGACACTTGCCGGCGGTGACGCGATGCCCTCGGCGGCCATCTCGAAGCTGTTGTCCATGCGCACCGGCCAGGGCTACGCCGAGTTCGCGGTGTCATCCTTCGGCATCGACGGCGCGATCGGCGACCCCGGCTCGCCGCAGGGCAAGTGGGCCGACTATCTGCTGGCCAGCCGGGCGACGACCATCTACGGCGGCACGTCGGAGGTGCAGTTGAACATCATCGCCGAGCGGTTGCTCGGGCTGCCCCGCGATCCGTAGACCGAGCTACTTGCCGAGCAGACGCAAACGTCCCCGACACGCCAGGTGTTCGGGGACGTTTGCGTCTGCTCGCCGGGAAAACGGGGCTACTGCACCTCGATCTGCCGCAGTTCGCGTTTGAGGATCTTGCCGGTCGGGTTCCGTGGGAGCTCGCTGAGGAAGATGACCTCGCGCGGAACCTTGTAGCGCGCAAGGTGTTCCCGCACGTAGTTCTTGATGGCGTCCTCGGTGACCTCCGCCTGGTCGCGCAGCACCACGAAGGCGCGCAGTCGCGCACCGAAGTCCTTGTCCTCGACCCCGAGAGCGGTCGCCTCGATGACGTCGGGGTGGCCGCTGATCAGGTCCTCCACTTCGGCCGGGAAGACGTTCTCACCACCGGAGACGATCATCTCGTCGTCGCGACCGCTGACGTAGAGCAGTCCGTTGTGGTCGAAGTAGCCCACGTCGCCGGAGGACAGCAGGCCGTCGATGATCTGCTTGCCTCCGCCGCCGGTGTAGCCCTCGAACGGGAAGGTGTTGCCGACGAAGATCCGGCCGACCTCACCCTGCGGCACCTCCTTGCCGTTGTCGTCGAGAATCTTCACCTTGGCGCCCTTGACGACTGGGCCGACGGTGGCCGGATTCTTCTGCAGGTCCTCCGGCCGGGCGATGCTCGCGAACGCGATTTCGGTGGAGCCGTAGAGGTTGTAGACCACCGGGCCCAGTTCCTTCAGTGCGCGGGTGGCCAGTTCGGCCCCGAGTTGCGAGCCCGACACGAAGACGATCCGCAACGACGACAGGTCCGGCTTGGGGTCCATCTTCTCCAGCGCATCCAGCATCCGCGACAGCATCACCGGCACCACGACAATGGCGGTCACCTTGTGCTTCGGGACGTCCTCGAGCACCGCGGCGGGTTTGAACTTGCGGTGCAGCACCAGCGTGGAGCCCAGCGTCAGCGCGATCGTGGCGTGCAGGTAACCCAGTGCGTGGAACATCGGCGACGGCAACGAGGTCACCTCGCCGGCCTTGAACGGCACCAGCGACAGCACGCCGCCGATCGGGGCCAGGGTCGGCGGGGTGTGTCGGGTGGCGCCCTTTGGTGTCCCGGTGGTGCCACTGGTCAACACGATGATCGCCGACTTCTTGGTGGCTTTCGGGGCCGGAGCCGTGCTGCTGCGGGCGATGACTTCGGCCAACGTCTCGTGCTCGCCGACCGGCGGGCCCGCGGCGTCGGGGTTGACGCCGAGGGCCCGGAGCTTGCCCAGCGGCGGGTCGGCCAGCTTCACCGCTTCGGCGTACTCCTCGTCGTAGATGATCACCTTGGCGCCCTCGCGCTCGGAGACATCCTTGATCTGCGGCCCGGAGAACTCGGTGTTGAGCAGAATGGTCCGCGCACCCACCCGGGCCCCGGCGTAGTTGGCGATGGTGAACCAGCGGTGGTTGCGCGCCAGGATCGCCACGCCGTCACCGCCCTTGACCCCCATTGCCAGCAACCCGTTGGCGAGCGCGTTGGTGGCGTCGTCGAGTTCCTGGTAGGTCAGCGACCCCTCGTCGTCGATGATCGCCAACTTGTGCGGGGTGCGGCGCGCGTTGAGCGCAGGGATCATGCCGACCTCGCCCCAGCGCCTGATGTCGGCCACCATCGCGGCCAGGTTCTGCGGCGGCTCGGGCCGGAATGCGCCCGCGGCGATCATCTTCTGCAGGTAGTGCAACTCTGCCGCACCGCGTTCGGCGTACTGCTGGGCCTTGGCCATCACCTGCGTGGGCAGGTCGAACAGATTGAGCATGCGGCAACCCTAATGGGACCCAGCACGCCGACTGAGCGGAATGCATACGTAACTACCATTGCCCCATGGGGGACTTCATCGGGATCGGGGACCGGCAGGTCGCCATCAGCCATCCGGACAAAGTCGTCTTCCCGGCCGCCGGCGACCGCGATCCGGTGACCAAGCTGGATCTCGTCGACTACTACCTTGCCGTGGCCGACGGCGCACTGCGCGGAGTGGCCGACCGGCCGATGATCCTGAAGCGGTTCGTCAAGGGCATCACCGAGGAGGCGATCTTCCAGAAGCGTGCCCCGGAGAAACGACCGGACTGGATCGACGTCGCCGAATTGCGCTACGCGCGGGGTACCTCGGCCAAGGAGGCGGTGATCCGTGAGCCGGCGGGTCTGGTGTGGGCGGTCAACCTCGGTTGCGTCGACTTCAACCCGCATCCGGTGCGCGCGGGCGACCTGGACCATCCCGACGAACTGCGGATCGATCTCGATCCGATGCCCGGCGTGCAGTGGCCGCAGATCCTCGACGTCGCCCAGGTGGCCCGCGAGGTGCTCGAAGACCACGGCCTGACCCCCCGGCCCAAGACCTCCGGTTCGCGCGGCTTCCACATCTATGCCCGAATAGCTCCCCGGTGGCCGTTCAAACAGGTGCGCCTCGCCGCCGAGACGGTGGCACGCGAAGTCGAGCGCCGGGCCCCGGGGCTGGCCACCAGCCAATGGTGGAAGGAAGACCGGGGGCAGGGCGTGTTCGTGGACTTCAACCAGAACGCGAAGGACCGCACCGTCGCCTCGGCCTACTCGGTGCGGGCGACGCCGGATGCCCGGGTATCGATGCCCCTGACCTGGGACGAAGTCCCCGATTGCCGGCCAGAACTGTTCACCATCACCACGGTGCCGGCCCGCTTCGCCGAGCGCGGCGACCCCTGGGAGTCGATGGACGACGCGGTCGGGTCGCTCGACCCACTGCTCCGGTTGGCCGAGGAACTCGGGCCGGCGGAGAAGCCGCCGAAAGGCGGCAAGCCGCTGATCGAGATCGCGCGCACGAAGACCCGCGACGAGGCACTGGCGGCGCTGGACATCTGGCGCTCGCGGCATCCCGAGGCCGCCGCGCTGCTGGCACCGGTGGACATCCTGGTCGACGGGATGCGCGGGCCGAGCTCCATCTGGTACCGGATCCGGATCAATCTCGAACACGTGCCGCCGGCGCAACGCCCCGAGCAGGAGGAACTCATCGCGGATTACAGCCCCTGGGAAGGGTATTCGGGCCATCAGAAGCGCCAGTGACCCTATGGTGTTGAGGTGGGTGAGATTCGCCGGGTGCGAACACTAGCGGCCGACCCGCAGCGAATCTGGGACGTGCTGGCCGACTTCGGCTCGGTCAGCTCCTGGGCCGAGTTCGTCGAGCACTCCTGCCTACTCGAGCACGGCGAGGACGGCGGCGCCATCGGCGCATCCCGACGGATTCAGCTCGGACGCAACACCCTCGTCGAGCGGATCACCGACTTCGAACCGCCGACCACGCTGGGCTACGACGTCGAAGGCCTGCCCCGCAGGGTGCGGCGCCTTCGCAGCCGGTGGACCCTGCGGCCCATCGCGCCCGGTTTCACCGAGGTCACCCTGGCCAGCACGGTGGACATCGGATCAAACCCGGCGCAGCGGCTCGCCGAACGGATATTCGGCCGGGTCACCGTCAAGCAACTCGACCTGCTGCTCGCCGGGCTGGCCAAGAAAGTGGAGGGCAGCGATGAGTGACCGCCCCGACATCGTCATCGTGATGACCGACGAGGAACGCGCCGTCCCGCCCTACGAGGACGAGGCCGTCCTCGCCTGGCGTGAGCGGACCCTGACGGGCCGACGTTGGTTCGACGAGCACGGCGTCAGCTTCGCCCGGCATTACACCGGATCGCTCGCCTGCGTACCGAGCCGGCCGACCATGTTCACCGGGCAGTATCCGGATCTGCACGGGGTCACCCAGACCGACGGGATCGGGAAGGCGTTCGACGACTCCCGGATGCGCTGGTTGCGGCGCGGCGAGGTGCCCACGCTGGGCAACTGGTTCCGCGCGGCCGGATACGACACCCACTACGACGGCAAATGGCACATCTCGCACGCCGACCTGCACGACTCGGCGACCGGCGGCCCGCTGGCGACCAACGACGACAACGGGGTCGTGGATCAGGCCGCGGTACAGCGCTACCTCGATGCCGATCCGCTGTCGGCGTTCGGCTTCTCGGGGTGGATCGGTCCGGAGCCACATGGCCCGGGGCTGGCCAACAGCGGTTTTCGGCGCGACCCGTTGATCGCCGACCGGGTGGTCGCGTGGCTGACCGACCGCTACGCCCGCCGCCGGGCCGGCGACCCGGCCGCGGCGCGGCCGTTCCTGTTGGTGGCCAGCTTCGTCAATCCGCACGACATCGTGCTGTTCCCGACGTGGGTCCGGCGCAGCCCGCTGGAGCCGTCCCACCTGGACCCGCCGCCGGTGCCACCGGCGCCGACGGCGGACGAGGATCTGCGGACCAAACCGGCCGCGCAGATCGCCTTCCGGGAGGCCTACTACTCCGGTTACGGACCGGCGCCGGCCATCGAGCGGATCTATCAGCGCAACGCTCAGCGGTACCGCGACCTCTACTACCGGCTGCACGCAGAAGTCGACAGCCCGATCGACCGGGTGCGCCGCGCCGTCACCGACGGCGGCTCGGACAACGCGGTGCTGGTGCGCACCGCCGATCACGGTGATCTGCTCGGCGCGCACGGCGGGCTGCACCAGAAGTGGTTCAACCTCTACGACGAGGCCACCCGGGTGCCGTTCGTGATCGCCCGGATCGGTGGGCACGGCACCCGGCCACGGGTCGTCACCGCGCCGACATCGCACGTCGACCTGGTTCCCACCCTGCTTGCTGCGGCGGACGTCGACGTCGCCGCGGCGGCCGCGACGCTACGGCAGTCGTTCTCGGAGGTGCACCCACTACCCGGCCGAGACTTGATGCCGGTGGTCGACGGAGCGCCCGCCGACGACCAGCGAGCCGTGTACCTGATGACAAGGGACGACATGCTCGACGGTGATACGGGGGCCTCCGGTCTGGCGCGGGCCCTGAAACGGACGTCGAATCCCCCTGCGCCACTTCGGATCAGGATTCCAGCGCATACCGCCTCCAACTTCGAGGGCCTGGTGGTTCGGGCCGGGGAACACCTGTGGAAGCTCGTGCGCACCTTTGATGATCCGTCGACCTGGTCCGAACCCGGGGTGCGAAACCTCGCGGCGAACGGGTTCGGCGGTGAGGCCTACCGGACCAGCCCGCTCGACGACCAGTGGGAGCTCTACGACCTCACCGCGGATCCGATCGAGGCCGAAAACCGCTGGACCGATCCCGATCTGGGCGAGCTGCGGGAGTATCTGAAGGTGCAGCTGAAACAGGCTAGGGCCGAGTCGGTTCCGGAGCGGAACAGTCCGTGGCCGTACGTGGCACGCCGCACGGGCCGGCGCTGACGGAACATCACGAGGCGACCAACCGCAGCGGAACCCGGGCGTGCCTGCGGATGATGTTGTTCAGGCCCCATTCCGGTGTACCGGTGAGCTCCAGCCGATCCACCCGAGCGATCAGTGCCCGCAGCAATTCGGTGGTCTCCAACCGCGCCAGCGCCTGTCCCGCGCACGCGTGCGCACCCTGCCCGAAGCCGAGATGCCGGCCGGCGTCGCGGCCGATATCGAAGACGTCCGGGCGCTCCCACTCGAGTTCGTCGCGGTTGGCCGAGGCGTACATGATCAGCACCTGCGAGCCCGCCGGAACAGCGGCTCCGGCGATCTCGGTGTCGGTCGCCACCCGTCGTCCGAACGCACGGACCGGGGACTCGTACCGCACGATCTCGTTGATGGCGTTGGGAATTCGTTCCGGCTCACGCTTGATCAGATCCCACTGCTGCGGGTGGGTGGCGAACAGCACCAGCGCGGTGGACATCGCGCTGATCGTGGTGTCCAGGGCGGGTCCGAGGTAGTCCACCAGCAGTGCCGAGCATTCATCGCGTTCGACGAGGCCCCGGTCCGCGGCCGCCAACAGGTCATCGGCCATGCTGCCAGGAATGGCGCTGCGGTCGCGAACCACGCGGCGAGCGAACCGCAGCATCTGAAGCGCACGCGGAACCCCGGCCAGCATCCTGCGGTTGCCCGGCCCGAGGATGTCGAACGTCGCACCGGCCCAGTCGATCAGGTGCCCGCGTTGATCGACCGGCCAGCCGACCAGGTCGGGTATCACCGCCATCGGCAGCGCGGTCGCCAGGTCGACACCGTCGACATCGCCTCGGCGAAGCGCGGCGTCGACCACCTCCGCGGCACGCCGTCGCACCTGATCGCTGATCGCACCGAGCGCCCGCGGGAGCATCCGGGGCGCGACGAGCTTGCGGCGCCGCTCGTGTTCGGGCCCGTCGCTGGCCAGCGTGGTGCCCCCGGACAGCCGGTTGCTCAGCGCATTGAGTGCCACCCCGCCCGCGGAGCGGAACCTGGTGTCGTCGCGCAGCCCGGCCTTGCACTCGGTATAGCGCGGTAGGGCGTAGACCCGGTGCCTGGGCAGCCACACCACTGGACCCAGCTCCCGCAGCCGGCGATAGTGCGGATACGGGTCGAGGATCGCCTCGCGGGTGTAGATGTTCATCTCATAGGTCGGCACGCAAGGAGAGATACCCATGGCTGACATCTTGACTGATTCATCCGTCGTATGTGACGATTTCGTCAGTAACTAGGTGAGGAGGCTCGGATGAGCGACGTCGTCGGCGCGCACAACGACCTACACAGCGAGCGCGGAGCGGAGCGCGGAGAGCATCCCGGACGCTCCCGCAACCCGGTCATCAAGGTGGCCGATCTGGCCTGGCTCGAGTTCGAGAAACCCGATCTGAGCAGGGCCGAAGCGTTCGCCAGTGCCTTCGGGTTCACCATCGCGCAGCGCAGTGCCGACGAGTTGCTGCTCCGCGGGACCGACGCGGGCGCACCCTGCGTGCTGGTCCGCAGCGGCCCGCGGAGCCGGTTCTGTGGCCTGGCCTTCAAAGCGCAGGACGAGATCGACGTCCTGCGGTTGGCTGACCACACCAACTCCCCCACCCGCGCGTTACCCGACTCGCTCGGCGGGGTGGCCGTCCAACTCACCGATCCCACCGGCACCCCGGTCAAGGTCGTCGCCGGCATGCACGAACTGCCCGAGCTTCCCGGCCAACAGCCCCACGTGTTCAACTTCGGCCACGACCTGCGGCGAGCCAACGGCACCCAGCGCCCTCCCCGGGCCCCCGCGGCGATCCAGCGGCTGGGCCACGTGGTGCTGCAGTCCACGAAGTACATCGAGACACTGAACTGGTACCTCGACCATTTCGGGTTGATCGTCAGCGACTTCCTGTACTACCCCGGGCAGCGCCACCGCGGCCCGACGATGAGCTTCATCCGGTGCGACCGCGGCTCCACCCCCAGCGACCACCACACCCTGGCGATGGCGCTGGGCCCGGCCAACCGTTACGTCCATTCGGCGTATCAGGTCAGCGACCTCGATGCGCTGGCCGCCGGCGGCGAATTCCTCGATGACAGTGGCTACTTCCGCTCCTGGGGCATCGGCCGGCACATCCAGGGCAGCCAGCTGTTCGACTACTGGCGCGATCCCGAGGGCTTCCTCATGGAGCACTACGCCGACGGTGACATGTTCGACGACACCCTAGAGCCCGGCTGGGCGCCCTTCACCGCATCCGGACTGGCGCAGTGGGGTCCGCGTGCCACCAAGGACTTCCTCGGCACCGACCCGAGAAGCGCTCGCCACGAAGCTGTTTCCATGATCTCCGCGCTGCGCGAGAAGAACGAGTTCGACCTCACCCGCCTCATCGGACTGCTGAAAGTTGCCACGTCATGACCGTTTCCGTCCTGCGCTCCGCCGATGCCTGGTATGTCGCGACGCCCGCCGGGGCCGCGAAGATCTCCACCTCGGCGCACACCACCGCGGAACTGCTCGCCGATCGCGCCGCCATCGATGCCGCGGCGCGCAGCACCGACACCGTCCCGGTCGCTGATCTCGACCTGCTGTCCCCGGTGACCACACCGTGCCGGGTGGTGGCCCAGATGACCAACTTCGCCTCGCATGTGGAGGACGCCGGAATGGATCCCAAGACCATTCCACTGACGTTCTTTCGCAAGTCATCGGCATCGATCAGCGGCCCGTTCGCCGAGGTGGTGAAGCCGGCCCACGTCAAGTTCCTCGACTACGAGGTTGAGATCGGCCTGGTCGTCGGGCGCGACATCCCGGTCGGCACAACCATTTCCGAGGACAACCTCGCGGACTACATTGCCGGCCTGGTGGTGACCAACGACATCTCCGCCCGCGACATCCAGCTGCCCCAGACGCAGTTCTACGAGGCCAAGTCCTACCCGACGTTCACCCCGACCGGCCCGGCCCTGGTGCTGGTCGACGCCGGCGAGCTGAAGCGGTTCGGCGGGCTTCGCCTGCAGCTGCGGGTCAACGGGCAGCTGCGACAGAACGCGCTCGTCGACGGCGACATGCTGTACTCGCCGGTGCAGGCGCTGCAGTCGCTGAGCCGGTTCCAGGACCTCGCCGCGGGTGACCTGATCCTCACCGGGACACCGGTCGGCACCGCGCTGAGCGCCCCGCCGAAGCCCATCGCGTTCATCGCCTCGCTGCTGCCGCCCGCGGTGAAATGGAAGGCGTTCTTCAAGAGTCAGGCCCGCAATCCGAAGTACCTGCAGAGCGGCGACGTCATCGAGGCGACGGTGGGCACCGACGACGGCGCCATCGACCTCGGCACCCAGCGGATGACGGTGGTCTACGCCTGAGTAGGCCTACGCCTGACTAGGTCTACCCCTGAAAGTCGAGGTCGGGTAGCGGCAGCGCACACACCTCGCGAGCGTCGGCGGGTGACATCCCGAACAATTGCAGGACGCTTTCGGTGACGGCATCGGCCGTCGTGCTCGCGTCGCGCTGCGGCTGACGTTCCAGGAGATGGCCGAGACCCATCAGGGCTCCCGCCGCAACCGTGAGCGCCAACTCGGGATCGTCGATGTGGAACCGCCCGGCGGCCACTGCGGCCTTGATGTCGCGCAGCGCCCTCGGGGCCAGGCCCGTGTCCGACGTCATCAGCGCCGACCAGTTGGCCAGCAGGATTCGGCTCTCCTGCGGCCGCTCGCGGAAGAACCGACCGGTCAGGCGAAAGCTGCAGGCGAAGACCGCGGCGGGGTCCTCGATGTCGGCGGTGAGGTGATCCAGGACGGCGCCGTGGGTGTCGAGCACATCGGTCACCGCGGCTTCGAACAGCTGCTCCTTGCTGTCGAAGTGGTTGTAGAACGAGCCCATGCCGACGTCTGCGGACTGGGTGATCTCCAGGACCGGAACGTTGAGCCGTCCCTCGGCGATCAGCACCTGCGCCGCCCGGACCAGGGCCGCACGGGTCCGCTGCTTACGGCGCTCCAGCCGGTTGACTCGCTGTTCGGAATCCTCGGGCACGGCTCGATCCTACCGGCCCATGTTCATTACTGAGGAATTCATCAATAACTCTTGACTGACGGCGTGTCCGTATGTGACGATTTCGTCAGTTAATCGAAGGAGCTGGGATGATCGAGTCCAACACCGTGCCGGTCGTCATCATCGGAGCCGGACCAACCGGCGTCACCGCCGCCACCCTGCTCGCCCAATGCGGGGTGGAAACCCTCGTCCTGGACCGGTGGGCCGACGTGTACCCCCAGCCGCGCGCGGTCCACCTCGACGACGAGGTGTACCGCATCGTGCACCGGCTGGGCGTCGCCGACGAATTCGCCAAGATTTCCCGGCCTGCCCTCGGCCTGCGACTGCTGGATCCGGCGATGACCGTCCTGGCCGAGTTCCAGCGCGATCCGGCGCAGACCCGGCACGGTCATCCCGAAGCCAACATGTTCGACCAGCCCGAGTTCGAGGCGCTGTTGCGCACCAATCTCGAGCGGTATCCGACCGCCACACTGCGGGGCAACGTCGAGGTGGCCGAGATCGTCGAAATCGGGCAGGGGCGCAGCCAAATCTCCTACACCGACCGCGTCGACGGGACTACCCACGAGGTTCAGGCCGACTACGTGCTGGGCTGCGACGGAGCGAACTCCCTGGTTCGCGCTCACATCGGGGCGAGGATGCGGGACCTGAACTTCGAGCAGCGCTGGCTGGTGGTGGACGTCGCCACCACCGCCGACCTCGACCAGTGGGGCGGTGTCCATCAGTTGTGCGACCCGCGCCGCGCCGGCACCTTCATGCAGATCGGCGACGTCCGCTACCGCTGGGAATTCCGGTTGCTGGCCGGTGAGACAGCCGATGACTTCCGCACGATCGGTGCGCTGCGTCCGCTCATCGCACCCTGGATAACGGGCATCGACGACGAGCAACTCGAGGTGATCCGGGTGGCTGATTACACCTTCCGCGCGAAGATCGCCGACCATTGGCGGCGCGGCAACACCTTCCTGCTCGGCGACGCGGCGCATCTGACCCCACCGTTCGTGGGGCAGGGCATGTGCGCCGGTGTGCGCGACGCGATGAATCTAGCCTGGAAGCTCGCGGGGGTCGTGAACGGGACACTGCGCCCGGACCTTCTGGACACCTACGAGCAGGAGCGAAAGCCGCACGCCCGCAAGATGATCGGACTCGCGCTGATGGTCGGCCGGGCGATGACCGCAGGCGGACAGATCGGTGATCTGGCCCGACGCACCCTCGTGCCGCGGATGCACCTGCTGCCCGGACTGAGGGAGCGGGTCATCGATTCCAAGACACCGCCACTGCACCGGTCCGCCCTGGTGCACCGGTCGCACCTGCCGGGTGAGCTCGCGGGCACGTTGTGCCCCAACGCAGTGCTGCCCGATGGGCGACGGTTCGACGATGAACCCGGCAACGGTTTCACCGTGGTGGTGGACCGTCCGCTGCGTCCGGTGGAGCGATCGCTGGCGGAAAGCCGCGGAGCCACGGTGCGCATCGCCGAACCGGGTGGGGAATTGGCGCAATGGCTGCGCCGCGGTCGTGCACACGCGGCCGTCGTCAGACCGGACTACACGGTGCTGTGCGCCGGCCGGGATGTCCAGAAGGTCTGCGCGGCATTACCCACCGCGACGCCCACCGGGCCGAGCTGAGGTCTACTCGGGAGCCACCTGGTGGCTGTCGACGAACAACAGCGTGCCCTCGTCGAGCAGCACCGCCCATCGGCGCGCCGCGTCCGCGATGTGTGTCTCGCCCAGATCGACGGGCTGGCCGGCCATCTCGCCGAAGTCCTCGACCACGACACCGCGGGCCTCCCGGTCGGTGTCGGCGTGGACGCGCACGCGCTGATCGACCGCGATGGACGGTTCAGCGCCCTTGCGGCGCAACACCTTGCCCAATTTGGCCATCCGGGTTCACCTCCACTCGGGATCAAGTTGCGCAAGTACAGCACGCCGTTTCGCGATTCGGACGAGATTGAGACATTCGAAACCGAAGTGCAATTGAGTCGGAATGAACCGGATAGCAGAGGCCGGGCGCCGAGTCACGGCTCAGCCACGCATCCGTGCCGACTCATTCTCCGGCGGCGGCGCGCGGGATCGGCGGAACGATCGACCACAGCACCTCTGCCTCCTCCTGGCCGGGGTTGTCCCAGGAGTGCACGGCGCGTGCCGAGAAGGTGTAGCTGTCGCCGGTATTCAGCAACGACTCCTGGCCCTCGACCGTCAGGCGCAGGCAACCGCGGACGACGAAGACGAAGATCGTCTCCGAGTCCAGGGTGTAGGCGCCGCCGGTGCCGCCACCGGGCCTGAGCACCGAGCGCATCACCTGGAGGTGACGCTCGCTCTGCGGGGTCAGCACGTACTCGCGAATTCCGCTGCCGCCCATCTCCACCGGCGCTCCCAGACCACTTCGGACCACCGGCGACTCCGGGTAGTCGAACAGCGAACCCACCGAGACGCCGAGGATTTCGCACACCTTGAGCAGGTTGGGCACCGAGATCGTGGTCTGCCCCCGTTCGACGAGGCTGAGGAACCCCTTGGTGAGTCCGGCGCGGTCGGCGACCGCCTCCAGCGTCAACTGCCGGTCCTTGCGCAGGGTGCGCAGCTTCGGCCCGAGCCGAGTCATCCAGCCGTCGGTGGTGTCGGCGATGTCGTCGGCGGTGACTGCATTCCGGGACATCCGCGCACCTCACCTTCAGCTGCCGACCCCTGGGCCTTGCGGAGTCAAAGTTTAGCGGTATATAACTTCTGTAGTTTTACACTACTAAACCATCAGGATGGGACATGAGTCTGTACGCAGTGGTCGACCCCAAGACCGGTGATGTCGTTCGGGAGTATCCGACCGCGACCGACAAGCAGATCGAGCAGGCGCTGGCCTCGGCCAGCAAGGCCTACCGCGAGTGGTCGAAGAAGTCGACGCTGGCCGAGCGCGCGGACCTGATCCGCCGCGTCGGCGCGCTGCACACCGAACGCCGCGAACAGCTGGCCGAGATCATCCACCGGGAGATGGGCAAGCCCGTCGACCAGGCGCTCGGCGAGGTGGACTTCAGCGCCGCAATCTACGAGTACTACGCCGACAACGCCGAGAAGTTCCTGGCCGACGAGCCGATCGAGTTGCTCGGCGGCGAAGGCAGTGCCGTCATCCGGCGCGGACCGGTCGGCGTGCTGCTGGGCATCATGCCGTGGAACTACCCGTACTACCAGGTGGCGCGGTTCGCCGGGCCCAACCTGACCCTGGGCAACACGGTGGTGCTCAAGCACGCCCCGCAGTGCCCCGAGTCCGCCGAAGCCATCCAGAAGATCTTTGATGACGCCGGCTTCCCCGCCGGCGCCTACGTCAACGTCTACGCCACCAACGAGCAGATCGCGACGGCGATCGCCGACCCGCGGGTGCAGGGCGTCTCGCTGACCGGATCCGAGCGCGCGGGTGCCGCGGTGGCCGAGATCGCCGGGCGCAATCTCAAGAAGGTGGTCCTGGAACTCGGTGGATCCGATCCGTTCATCCTGCTGAGCACCGACGACCTGGACGGTGCGATCGAACTCGCCGTCGCCGGCCGATTCGAGAACACCGGCCAGGCGTGCAACGCCGCGAAGCGCTTCATCGTCGCCGCCGACCTCTATGACGAGTTCCTGGACAAGTTCACCAAGAAGGTGCTCGAGACCGCCGACGGCCTGGCCCCGCTGTCCTCGGCCGCGGCCGCCAGCCGTCTCGGTGAACAGGTCGACCGCGCGGTGGCCGACGGCGCCAACCTGGTGGCCCAGGGCGAGCGCAAGGGTGCCTACTTCCCGCCCGGCGTGCTCACCGGAGTCTCCCCCGACTCCGCGACCTACCGCGAGGAACTGTTCGGACCGGTGGCCATGGTGTTCAAGGCCAACTCCGAGGACGAGGCAGTGGAGATCGCCAACGACATCCCGTTCGGCCTCGGCTCGTATCTGTTCACCACCGATGACGAGCAGGCCAAGCGGGTCGCCGACAAGATCGAGGCCGGCATGGTGTTCGTCAACATTGTCGGCGCGGACAGCATGGAACTGCCGTTCGGCGGGGTGAAGCGGTCCGGGTTCGGCCGCGAGCTGGGCCGGTTCGGCATCGACGAGTTCGTCAACAAGAAGCTGATCCGGATCGCGTGACGATGAGCACCATCGCAGCACCCCCCGAGAAGGACACCTACACACCGCTGGAGCTGTTCGGCATCGACCGGTTGCTCGACGAAGACGAGCGCGACATCGCCGCGACCGTCCGCAAGTTCGTCGAGACCCGGCTCAAGCCCAACGTCGGGGACTGGTTCGAGTCGGCCACCCTGCCCAAGGAACTGGCCAAGGAGTTCGGCGAGCTCGGTGTGCTCGGTATGCACCTGCAGGGGTACGGCTGCGCCGGGACCAACGCCGTCAGCTACGGCCTGGCCTGCCTGGAACTCGAAGCGGGCGACAGCGGCTTCCGCAGTTTCGTCTCGGTGCAGGGCTCACTGTCGATGTTCTCGATCTACCGCTACGGCTCGGAGGAGCAGAAGAACGAGTGGCTGCCCCGGCTGGCCGCGGGCGAGGCCATCGGCTGCTTCGGGCTGACCGAACCGGACTTCGGGTCCAATCCGGCCGGCATGCGGACCCGGGCCCGCCGGGACGGCAGCGACTGGGTGCTCAACGGCACGAAGATGTGGATCACCAACGGCAACCTGGCCGACGTGGCGACGGTGTGGGCCCAGACCGACGATGGGATCAGGGGCTTCCTGGTCCCCACGGAAACAACGGGTTTCACCGCCAACGCGATTCACAAGAAGCTGTCGCTGCGGGCCTCGGTGACCTCTGAGTTGGTGCTCGACAACGTCCGCCTGCCGGCCTCGGCCCAGCTGCCGCTCGCCGAGGGACTGGGGGCGCCGTTGTCCTGCCTGAACGAGGCGCGCTTCGGCATCGTGTTCGGCTCGCTCGGCGCGGCCCGGGACAGCCTGGAAACCGCGATCGCCTACACGCAGTCGCGGGACGTCTTCGACCGTCCGCTGTCGAGCTACCAGCTGACCCAGGAGAAGCTGGCCAACATGACCCTCGAGCTCGGCAAGGGCATGCTGCTGGCCATCCACCTCGGCCGGATCAAGGACGCCGAGGGGGTTCGGCCCGAACAGATCAGCCTGGGCAAGCTCAACAACGTCCGTGAGTCGCTGGCGATCGCCCGTGAATGCCGAACCCTGTTGGGCGGCAGCGGCATCACCCTGGAGTACTCGCCGCTGCGGCATGCCAACAACCTCGAATCGGTGCTGACCTACGAGGGCACCTCCGAGATGCACCTGCTCTCGATCGGTAAGGCCCTCACCGGGCAAGCTGCGTTCCGTTGACATGACCGACACGGTCGAGCTGCGGCACCTCATTGCCGGTCAATGGCACGCGGGCGCCGGCGCCCGCGTACTCAGCGTCAACCCTGCGCAACCTACTGTCGTTGTCGCGCAGGGTGATTCGGCGACAGTTGCCGACCTTGAAAGGGCCGTGGCCGCCGCCCGGGATGCCCGCGCCGAGTGGGCCGCAGCGCCCATCCACCAGCGCGGCGCGATCCTGATCGACGCCGCAGCCGTGGTCGAACGCAGCGCCGAGGCCTGGGGTCTGGAGTTGGCGATCGAGGAGGGCAAGACCCGGGCCGAGGGGGTCGGCGAAGTGCGCCGCGCCGCGCAGATCCTGCGCTACTACGGCAACGAGGGGGACCGGCAGGCCGGCGAGATCTTCGCGTCGCCGCGGGCCGGGGAGCAGATCCTGGTGACCCGCAAGCCCATCGGTGTCGTGGCGGTCATCACCCCGTTCAACTTTCCGATCGCCATCCCCGCGTGGAAGATCGCGCCCGCTCTGGTCTACGGCAACACCGTGGTGTGGAAACCGGCCAGCACCGTTCCGCTGCTGGCCATCCGGCTCGCCGAGGCCCTGACTGCGGCGGGCCTGCCACCCGGTGTGCTGAACCTGGTGATGGGGGATTCGACGATCGGCGACGGGCTGGTCAACCACGACGGCATCGACGCGGTCACCTTCACCGGATCCACCGGGGTAGGACGACGGATCGCCGCGGCGGCGGCGGCACGCGGGGTTCCGGTGCAGGCCGAGATGGGCGGCAAGAACGCCGCCGTGGTACTCGACGACGCCGACTTCGACCTCGCACTCGAGCAAGTGATGCTGGGGGCGTTCCGCTCCACCGGCCAGAAGTGCACCGCTACTTCACGTTTGATCGTCACCGAAAGGATCGCCGACAGGTTCCTGGCCGCCCTCGCGACACGGGCCGAAGCGCTGGCGGTCGGCGACCCCACCGATGACGCGACGCAGATGGGGCCGGTGGTCAGCGGTTCGGCGCAGAAGAGCATCCAGTCCGGTATCGATTCGGCGATCGCGCAGGGCGGCGCGATTCTCGCCGGCGGAGTCCCCTACGGCGGCGGACCGCTGGCCGAGGGCTACTTCGTCGCACCGACAGTCGTGGAGCTGAACAGTCCCGCCGATGTCTGGTCTGAGGAGTTGTTCGGCCCGGTGCTCGCGGTGCGGCGCGCCGCCGACGACGACGAGGCGTTCGAGTTGGCCAACGACAGCGAATTCGGTTTGTCCGCAGCGGTGTTCACCCAGGACCTGACTCGGGTGCTGCAGGCCGTGGAACACGTCGACGTGGGCGTGCTGCACGTCAACTCCGAGTCGGCAGGCGCCGATCCGCATGTCCCGTTCGGGGGCGCCAAGAAAAGTGGGCTGGGCCCCAAGGAGCAGGGGTCCGCCGCCCGGGAGTTCTTCACCCACACCACGACGGTGTACCTGCGCGGCGGACAACCCGGCAGCTGACTTTTCCGCCGAGGGCTAGGACTTTCCACTGCTCCTGGCGCGCGCCGTCTGACGCTTCTTCTTCTCGGCATCGGCCAGACCGGCGACGCGATTCGCCTGATCGCGTTTGGCCGCGGCGTCGGCGCGCTTCTGCTGGGCCCGTCGGCGGTTCGGGCCTAGTCGCGACGGGTGAGCCGATGATACAGCGCCGCGGCCTCAGTTCTGTTGGCCGCGCCCAACTTGCGGAGGATGCGTTTGACATGGAACTTCACCGTGCCCTCTGCGAGGAAGAGTCCGGCCGCGATCTGCGCATTGGTCTTTCCAAGAGCTATGTCCCGCAACACATCCCATTCCCTCGGCGATAGCCGCTCGCCGGCGCGTTCGGTGTCTGGAACCTCCGGCACCGTTGCCAGTCGTAGCGGGCCGGGCCGTACCCAGCGCGCTGGTTCGGCATCCGGGAATGCCGCACTCGAGGCATGGTTGATCAGTTGAAGTCGCTCGACCATCTGGGCGCGTTCGATGGCCAGACCGAGCCCTTGGGCATAGAGGCCCAACAGGCGCCGATCGACATCGTCGACCTGCTGATGCGGGTAGCGGTCGGCATGCACCATGGCCACCGGTGATCCCCACGCTTGAACGGGTGCGGCCACGTAGTCCTTCGCCTTCGCGAACCGGATGAGGCTGCGGTGAACTCGCGGGTTGGATGCTGCGTCGTCGACGATGATCGGTTGGCCGGTGAGGAGCATCTCGGCCTCCACCAGCCATCCGGTGAGCCGCCGGGAATGCGCGATGCCGAAGTCCAACAACCGCTCTGCGAAGCCGGGATCGTCGACGGCGTGCGCCGTCTGGGCCAGCCAGATGCCCTGATCCACCCTCGAGTACAGGATCCGGCTGAAGCCGATGTGACATGCCGCTGCGGGCGCCCGGGCGACGATCTCCGCCATCGTCTTGGCGCAGACGAGTTCGTCGAGCGCCAACTGCACGCCGAAGATCGCGCGGGGGATGCAGCCGTTCGGGACGTCGGGACGCATCGCCGGCGCGCCCCCCACCACCGACGCAAGCCGACCGAGCGAAGCCTCGCCGGTAGCCTTCGCCGCCGCTCCGCGAAGACGGGCAACTGGCTTGTGTACGTTGGCATCCGCACAATCGAGATGGATTGCTGGCACCTCGTGAGAGTACGCGTCAGCGCCCGGCTATGTCCATAGCTGTTAACATACGGTGGCGAATATTCGCCTGATAATGAGCAAGCTGCCCGATATTTTGCCCGACGATGTATCTTTGCAGTACGTTCAACATTGGCGCACAACAGCGTCTGGCAGGATTTGGTCATCCGGCGATCAGGAGGGGGCGGCGACCGATGGAGACCGCCGTTCCGGTAGTTAGGCGCCGACCGAAAGACCGCAAGAAGCAGATCCTCGAACAAGCCGCCCAACTCTTCATCGAGCGAGGGTTTCACTCGGTCAAACTGGAGGAGATCGCCGAAGCCGCCGGAGTCACGGCACGAGCCCTGTACCGCCACTACGACAACAAGCAGGCGTTGCTCGCGGCGGTCATCCTGAACGCTCAGGACGAATACCAGAGCGCACGTAACGCGTCCGGCGGCGACGTCCACCCGACCAGCGGACCGCTTCATGCCGAACTACCCGACCTGATCGCCGCAGCGGTCGAGACCCGCGAGCTGACGGTGTTGTGGCAGCGGGAGGCGCGCTACCTCGACAAGACCGATCGTGCGCAGGTGCGGGAACGTATCAACGCGATCGTCGCCGGCATCCAGGCCGGTGTGGCACTGGAGATCCCGGAGCTGAGTCCCCGGCACTCGGAGCTGCGGGCCTGGGCGGTGTCGAGCACGCTCACCAGCCTGGGGCGCCACAGTCTCGGTCTGCCCGGGAACGAACTCGAGCAGCTTGTGTACCGCGCATGCATGGCCGCGGCGCGCACCCCGGTGACTGCCACCCTGGATCCGCTCATCGCGCCGCCCGACGAAGGCGGTGCGACGTTCTCCCGCTACGAGACGCTGCTGGCCGCGGGCGCCCGACTCTTTCGCGCCCGCGGTTACCCCGCGGTCAGTACCAGCGAGATCGGCAAGGGAGTCGGTATCGCCGGCCCGGGCCTGTATCGGTCATTCGCGTCCAAGCAGGCCATCCTCGATGCGTTGATCCGCCGCTTCGACGAGTGGTCCAGCCTCGAGTGCATTCGCGCTATACGCGTCAATCAGCAAGCGAAACAACGTCTTCGGGGACTCGTCGACGGCCGGGTGCGGATCAGCCTGGACGAACCCGACCTGGTGGCGGTGTCGGTCACCGAGCTGTCCTCGGCGTCCACCGAAGTGCGGGACGCCTTCGCCAGAGGCCAGGGGGACCGCGACGCCGTGTGGATCGAACTGATCAGGACGTTGGTGCCGGAGACCAGTGTCGCCGAAGCGCGGCTGCTCGTCGCGGCCGCGGTCAGCTTCATCGAGGACGTGGCGCGGACGTGGCATCTCACCCGCCGGGCGGGTGTCGCCGATGAGATGACGGCGATCGCGCTGTCCATCCTGACCAGCCGGGCTACCGCGGGTCGCTGACCGGCGCGGTCACCACAGGGCCGCCAGCGTTCCGCCGTCGGCCAATTGAGCGGTGCCGTTGACCATCGAGGCGTCGTCCGACAGCAGGAAGGCGACCACTCCGGCAATCTCCTCCGGCCCCGCCATCCGGCCCTGGAGGCGGCCGATCATCGTGTTGGCCCCACCCTCGCCCAGCGCCTCGTCGAACATCGTCATGGCGGTCTGCTGCATCGGGGTGTCGACGAAGGCGGGCAGCAGCGCATTGGAACGCACATTGGCTGAGCGCAATTCGGCGGCAGTGATGCGGCTCAGGTGGATGATGCCCGCCTTCGACATGCCGTAGGCGGCGGTTCCGCTCGCCGCGACGAGGCCCCCGAGCGAGGACATGTTGACGATCGCCCCCCCGCCGCGCTCGATCATCTTCGGTGCGGCGTGCTTGGTGCACAACCAGGCACCGCGCAGGTTGATCCGCAGCACCCGATCGAAATCCTCGACCGTCGTGTCCAGCAGTGGTGCGAAGTGGACGATGCCCGCATTGGCCACCAGTTTGTCCACCCCGCCGAACGCCTCGACGCAGGCGGCCACCATGGCGATCACCTGTTGCTCGTCGCTCACGTCCACCGCGTGTCCGAATGCGCCGCCACCGATCCTGGCCGCGGCGGCGGCTGCGGAGGCGCCGTCGATGTCCGCGCACAGCACTCTGGCGCCCTCGGCGGCCAGTCGCTGTGCGATCGCCAAGCCGATACCGGCGCCGGCGCCCGTCACGATTGCAGCCTTGCCGGCCAAGTCCGGGTGGGTCATGGTTCCCTCACCCTGCCACGGGCAGTGCCGCGGCCGGGGTCTCGATTCTCAGTCCGTGCTCGCGGATCGCCCCGAACATGACAAGGCCCAACGGCGGCGCGTCCTCGGACAGCCTGATCGCGTAGACGCCGAGATCGCGCAGAATCCATGCCACGGTCTCCGACATCAGATCGTTCGCCACCTCGCCGTCGAACATGCCGCACGCCCGCAACGATCCGGATGGACGCAAGTAGATGACCATTCCGCTGGACTGTGCGTTCATATCGGCGAGGGCATTCTCCAGTTCGCCGCCGCAGCGGCATGCCAACGAGCCGAACACATCGCCGGTGAGGCACTCAAGGTGAACGTGAACCGGCATGGGGAGACCACTGCCGGCAGCGCCGATGATGACGGCCATGTGCTCCGCGCCGTCGTGGACCCCGCGATAGCCGACAACCCGGTATTCACCCGATCTGCTGGGTACCGTCGTCTCCGCCGTGCGAACCACCTGAGGCTCGGAGCGTAGGCGGTAGGCAGCGATCTCCGCGATGGATACGACGGGCAGGCCGTGCTCGTCGGCGAACATGGCCGATTCCGGACCCCGAGCCATTGCCGCCGGGCGCAGCCGGGACACGATCTCGCAGAACACTCCGGCCCGGCGCCGACCCGCCATATCGGCGAGGTCGACGGCAGCCTCCGCGGCACCTCGGGATGGGGCGAGAACTCCGTCCTGGGCCGCCGCGACGGGGACCACATGACCGGGCCTGCGGAAGTCCGACGACGTCGACTCCGATGCCGCGAGCGCGGCGATCGTCGACGCCCGGTCGGTCGCCGAGATACCCGTCCCGGTCCCGATGACGTCGACTGAAACCCGGTGCGCAGCCGTACCCGGGCGACCGCTTCCGGGTTGGCACATCGGTGGGATGTTGAGCCGCTCGCATTCGGAAACCGGCAAGGCGGCGCGGACGTAACCCGACGTGTGCCGCACGGTGAACGCCATCAAGGCCGGTGTCGCCGCGTCGGCGGCGAAGATCAGGTAGCTGTCTCGGGTGATCTCGTCGACCACTACCACCGGCCGCCCGGCCGACACCGCCGCGATCGCGCGCCGCACCCGCGCATGAGTGGTTCTCATCGGCATTCATTCCCCGCACCGGCACCGACGAGGCGCCGAAATCGGCTGCGGTGGAACACGAGCGGGGACCTCTCGGGGGTTGCTCCGAGTGCGCAGACCTCCAGCACCACGATGGTGTGGTCACCGGCCTGCACCTCGGTGTCGACGCGGCACTCCAGCCATGCCGATGCACCGTGGACGAACACTCCCCCGCCTGGAAACGGCGACCATGCCACGCCGGCGAACCGGTCACCTACCTTGCGCGACAGGCTGATACATATCCCGTCGTGGTCCTCGGCGAGCACACTCAGACCCAGCCGCTCCAGCCCGCGCAGCTTCGGCCAGGTGGTCGAGCAGTTCTGCACGCAGATCGACACCAGCGGCGGATCGATCGAGACCGGGGTGAACGAGCTCGCCGCCATCCCGACCGGGATGCCGTCGATCACCGCGCAGACCGCGGTGACGCCGGACGGGAAACAACCGAACACGCGGCGCAGTTCGGCACCGTCGATTGGACACCGTTGGAGCTCCACTACCGCAGTCCACCAAGGAAATCCAGAAGCAGCCTGTTGGTCTCCTTCGGTTCTTCCTGCTGGATCCAGTGTCCGACGTCGGCGACCATGTGGGTACCACAGTAGTTGGGCATCACCTCGTGAGCCCGTTCCGTCGCCTCGGCACCCCAGGTGGTGCCGACGTCGTACTCGCCGCCGATGAACAGCGCGGGCGGGGTGAGCGGGCGGCCCTCCTGCTCGGCGAGGTCGTGCCAGTCATTGTCGATGTTGTGGTAGAAGCTGAGCGGACCGCCGAACCCGGATCGCTCGAATTCGCCTGTGTAGAAGTCGAGGTCGGCGTCGGTGAACCAGTCCGGCGCCTGTTCGGGATATACGAAGGCATCCTTGAGTCGGGCGCCCTCGGCCATGCACAGCGGTCCGGCGCGAATCACGTCGATCGGGTCCATGGCGGCCATATCGACGCCGGCGTCCGCCGCGGCCTGCGTGGCGGCGATCATTCCCTGTCCCGACACGGTATAGGTCAGCCCGAGCAGCCAGCCGCGCACATCCTCCTCGATCTCGGCGATGATGGCGTCCTGCTCGGAGAAGTAGACCTGGTACCAGACCTTGCCGGGCCCGGCGAGTTCCGCGTGGTAGACGTTGGGCCGACGCTCACCGAACGGGCTTCCCGGAAGACCGATCACGCCGCGCCCCGCGAACGGGACGCTGATCCCGACCACACCGCGGCATCGTTCGGGGTGCAGCCAGGCGAAGGTCCAGGCGACGGGCGCACCCCAATCGTGACCGATGACGACCGCGGTCTGCTCGCCGTAGGCGTCGAGAACGCCGACGATGTCGCCGACCAACTCCTTGATCCGGTACGCCGATTGCACGCGGTACTTCGACGACTGCCCATAACCGCGCTGGTCGATCGCCACCACCCGGTATCCGGCCGCGGCGAGCGCGGGGATCTGATGCCGCCACGAGTACCAGGACTCGGGAAAGCCGTGCACCAGCACCACCAATGGGCCTTCGCCGTCCTCGACGGCGTGGATGCGGGTGCCCCGGCAGTTCAGCATCCGATGAATCTGGGTCATCTGGGCCCTTCCTCTATAGCGTGCGGATTCCGGCCATATCGACGGCTCGTTCCTCGGTATTCACCGGCGAGTTCACCACCGGCACGGTGCGATGCGCGTAGTTGCGGGCGATCAGGGTCTTCTCACCCGACAGCCGGGTCCGGGCCCACTTACCAATCACCTTGCCTGCCACCTTCGGCGTCATCAGGGCAGCCGGCGGCTTCACCAGGTGGACGACGGCCAGGAACTCGCGATAGGCATCCAGATCGTCGTGAACCAGCTCCATGACCCGGTCCATGTACCAGGTGAGCGCCCGGAAGTAGAACGGCCGCTTGACATCGACGTCCTTGATCCAGTCGAAACGCAAGTTCTGCTCCCGGATGACGAACCAGGCGGTGTCGGCCATCTTGGCGATCTTGCGGTAGTACCGGCGCGGCAGATCCGGATGCTTGGGTCCCAGCTTCGCCAGCAGGAGCTGTAGTTCCCGGACCTCCTTGAGGGCCAGCGTCATTCCCAAACCGGAGACCGGGTCGGCGCTGGTGTAGGCGTCACCGACCGCCAGTAGGGCGCGCGGCAGGTTGCGCTTCTTCTCATAGCGCAGACGCATCATGTTGGGATAGCGGAAGTTGTAGATCGGCGAGGCCGGCTCGAGCCCGTCGATGTTCTCACCGACCACCGGTGACGGCATCTGGTCGGCGAATTCTCGGAACTCCTGTGCAGTGCGCGGCGGCGAATAGCAGTTGTAGGCGACCAGCGAGGTGGAGAGGATGGTGCGTGAACTGTCGGTGTAGTACTGCGCCGCGTAGGTGTCCTCGTAGGGGCGGTACGCGTAGCAGATGACCATCACCTTGTCCTGCCATTGCCGTTCCGGCGGAACCCGGTGCTGCATCGTGGAGTAGAAGCAGTTGATGATGTCCTGCTCGACCTCGGGCGCACCGATGCCGTTGCGCTCCAGGAACTCCGGGACTCGGGTGTTCTTGCCCGAGGCGTCGACGACGAACTCGGCGGGTATCACCTCGGTCTGTCCGTCGCGATCGACCGCGACTCCGATGACGGCGTCGTTCTCTCTGTCGTAGACGAGGTCGGCTACTTCGGACTCGTACCGGTAGCTGACGCGGGGTTCGTCGTCCAGGCGCCGACGCACGCACCATTCCAGCAGCGGCCTTCCGGCGCAGACGATTTCGATGTCACTGGTACCGGGCTTCTTCCACTCGCCACCCAGCCGGATCCGGTACTGGGCGGCCATGTCGACCTTGAATGCACCCTCGGTGACCATGTCGTCGACGATCCCGGGGAAGATCCGCTCCAGTTCGATCTGCCCGGCAGTGAGCAGGTGATGCAGATGCCAACCCTGAGCAGCCCCCGGCCTGCCCTCGCGGCGGGAGTGCGGTGCGTCCTTCTCGAGGACGATGACGTTGTCGAACGACTCGGTGAGCACCTTTGCCGCCGCGATACCGCCGATGCTGCCGCCGATGACCACCGCCGTGCCACGCCCCGTCCGGCGCACCTCGGCCAGGTCGAGTGCCGCGTAATCCACCCGGGCCGGCGTTCGGCGACGCGCCGCCCCGCTGGGAACAAACTTCTCGTAGTACAGACCGGCACGATGGATGTTTCGCTCCGCCAGCCAGTTTCGGGTGGCCTCCACCATCGGGGCCGGCCCGCACAGGTAGACGTCGGCATCGCCGCCGCACACGATGTCCTCGGTCAGCAGGTCGGTGACGAAGCCGACCGGTCCGCGCCAGGCCGCATCCGGGCACGCCACGATGGTGTGCACCTCGAGGCCCGGTAGTCCTCGCTTGAGCTCCTCGAGTTCGTCGAGCTTGCAGAGGTCCTGCGCGTCGGTCACCCCGTAGAGCAGGTGAACGGGCTGCGCCGGGTCGGCCACCATGCTCTGGGCCATGGCCAGGATGGCCGACAGGCCGGTGCCGCCGGCCACCAGGACCACGGGGCGTAGCAACGGGCGCAGGTAGAAGCTGCCCTTGCTGCCGCGTAGCGAGATCCGGTCACCCGGCTTCGCCCGGTCGCGCAGGTAGTTCGACATGACCCCGTCGGGCAGCAGGCGAATGATGAATTCCAGTTCACGGCGCCCGTCCGCGGGATGGGCGTAGGAGTAGTTGCGCCAGGTGTCGGTGCCCGGTACCCGCAGTTGGGCGAACTGTCCGGCCTTGTAGGCCAGCGGTTCGATGCCCGAGACATCGACGCACAGAATGGCCGTGGTCGGCGAGATCAGCTGCACGGATGCCACGGTCCCCGTCCCGGTGATCAGTCGCGCCGCGTTGTCGTCGGCCGGATACTCCAACCTGATCACGCAGTCCGACTTCGCGAATGTCTGACAGGTGAGGATCTTCCGGGAGTCCCGCTCCACTTCCGAGAGGCCTTCGGTACGTCCCATTTCGTACTCGCCTGCGGTACAGGTGGCAACGCAGGTGCCGCAGATACCGCTCTGGCATTCGTTGACGATGGCGATGCCGTGTTCTTCCGCCGCCTCCAGCACCGACTGGTCCGGCTGCACGGGCATCTCCCGGTGCGATCCGTCCGAATACCGGACGGTGATCTGACGCGCCTCCATACTGCTGCCCCTTTATGAGCGTTAGACGATTGCTGCGACCGGTTTCTTGGCGATACGTGCATTGAGCCTGGGCATGACCTCCTCGGCCAGCAGTCGCATGGATTCCTTCCACGGACCGGGGTTGTCGCTGTAGTCGAAGCCGAGGATCAGCAGGTGCCCGAACCCGCCGACCTGGTCGTAGGTGGCCTCGAGTTTGTCGACCACCGTCTCGACCGAGCCGACCACAAAGGTGTTCTCGGCCAGGTACTCCGGGGTCACGTCGGCGTCGGGCACCGAGGGGTTGTGCTTGTAGAACTTGGTCATGCCGAACATCCGGAACGTCGGCAGCACGTACTCGCGCATGTTGCGTCCCATCATGCCGTCGACGGCGTAGCGGAACGCCTGTTCATCGGTTTCGGCCACAACTACTTCGCGCACCAGCCGCCAGTCCTTGCGGTCTGGGGTACGTCCACTGCGGGCAGCGCCCTCCAAGACCGCATCCCAATGCGTCGCAACATATTCCGCGTTGAGATCGAGACTCATCGGAAGGTAACCGCGTTCGCCGGCGAGCTTGAGCGTCTCCGAGCCGGCGCTGAATCCGGTGACCCCGATCGGTGGGTGTGGTGCCTGGAAGGGCTTGATGTGACGCTTCATCAGGCCCTCGAACATCGGCGCGATCCCGTTGGCGTTCCAGTACTTTCCGCGATACTCCCAGGGCTGATCCTCGGTCCACACCTTGAGCATGATCTCGAGCGCTTCGCGGGTCATCTCGCGGTGCTCGCCGTTCTGGCCGTCGACATCGAACAGAGCCCAGTCACCCGGGATGCCGGAAGCGCCGACGCCGAGCATGAACCGGCCCTGGGCGAGATGGTCGAGGTAGGCGACGCGGTGCGCGAGCTCCACCGGATGGTGATAGGGCAGCAGGTGCGCGCCGGGCGCGAGCTTGATGTTCTTCGTCCGCAGCAGCGCCTGGGCCAGCAGCAGGTCGGGCGCGCAGATCGGCTCCCACGGCACGGTGAAGTGCTCACCGACCCACGCCTCGACGTAGCCCAGTTCGTCGGCCAGCGCAATCAGCTCGAGGTCCCATTGGGTCGCGTCGTAGAGGCTGCGCTCCGGCGGATGCGCCGGCATGAGGAAGAGCCCGATCTCCATGTTCACCCTCTCGGTAGTGGCCATGCACAATCCATCGCCTGCGACGTACACCACAGTACTAGCAAGATACATCACTGAACGCAAGAGTGACTTTTCTTGGTGCTTTACCGAGGTCAATGTTTTCATGCGGCCGTATCGCCTATGGACTTTTTGGTTTCGGCACGAGTAGCCTGCTGCAGACGGTCCCGCGGGCCTTACCGCTGAACAGAAGGGGCACTGGAGTGCAGGATTTCGACTACATCTGCTACGAGGTCATCGACGACGGACGTATCGCCGTGATCACGCTCGACCGCCCGAAGCAGCGAAATGCGCAGAACCGCGGAATGCTCGTCGAGTTGGGATCGGCGTTCGAACGGGCCGAGGAGGACGACGCGGTCCGAGTGGTGATCCTGCGTGGTGAGGGAACGTCGTTCTCGGCGGGTCACGACCTCGGCTCCGCCGACGACAGGCGAGAACGCGCGCCCGGTCCGGGTCAGCACCCCACGTACCAGTGCAATGGCGGAAGCCTGCGCGGAGTGGAGGCGCGGCACCGCCAGGAGTGGCACTACTTCTTCCAGAACACCAAGCGGTGGCGGAACCTGCGCAAGATCACCATCGCCGAGGTACAGGGGACCGTACTGTCTGCGGGCCTGATGCTGGCATGGTGCTGTGATCTCATCGTGGCGGGCGAGGACGCCGTCTTCGCCGACGTCGTGGGCACCCGGCTCGGCATGTGCGGTCTGGAGTACTTCGGTCACCCGTGGGAATTCGGTCCGCGCAAAGCCAAGGAGCTGCTGCTCACCGGCGACTCGGTCGGCGCCGACGAGGCGCACGCACTCGGGATGGTGAGCAAGGTCTTCCCCAACGACGAACTCAGCCAGCGCTCGGTGGAGTTCGCCCGCCGGATCGCGAAGTTGCCCAGTATCACCGCGTTGCTGATCAAAGAGTCGGTCAATCAGACCGTCGACGCCATGGGCTTCGCCACCGCCCTGGATGCCTGCTTCTCGCTGCACCAGCTGAACCATGCCCACTGGGCACAGTTGACCGGTGACCCGTTGGGCATCGGGACGCCTGAGTACGGCCTCGAGGACTGGCGGCTGGCCCCCGAGATCCTGCCGGCGGCCAAAACCCGGCCCTGAGCGCGAAGCGACACTCCCGTGGATATCGACTATCCGCCCGATGCGCATGCGTTTCGCGAGCGGATCCGGACGTTCCTGGCCCAGCACCTTCCCGCCGACTGGTCGGGGGCGGGTGCACTGCCGGCCGGCGAACGTGAAGAACTCAGCCGTTGGTGGCGCAAGGTTCTCGCAGACTCCGGGCTGGTGGCGGTGTCCTGGCCCAAGGAGTACGGCGGCGGCGGCCTGTCGGCGATCGAGCAGGTTGTGCTGGCCGAGGAGTTCGCCCGCGCCGGTGCGCCGGAACGGACCGAGAACGATGGGTTCGGCATCGACCTGCTGGGCAACACCCTGATCGCCCTGGGATCAGAGGAGCAGAAAACTCACTTCCTGCCGCGCATCCTCTCCGGCGAGGACCGTTGGTGCCAGGGATTCTCCGAGCCCGATGCCGGTTCGGACCTGGCGTCGGTGCGGACCAGGGCCGCACTGGACGGCGACGAATGGGTCCTCAACGGCCAGAAGATCTGGACATCGGCTGGGCCGACCGCCAACTGGATCTTCGTGCTGGCACGCACCGATGCCGGCGCGCCCAAACACAAGGGCCTGTCCATGCTGCTTGTGCCGATGGACCAGCCCGGCGTCGTCGTCAGACCGATCGCGAATGCGGCCGGGCATGCAACCTTCAGCGAGGTCTTCTTCACCGATGCCCGCACCCGCGCCGTCGACGTCCTCGGCGGGATCGGCGGCGGGTGGAAGACGGCGATGACGCTGCTCGGATTCGAACGCGGCTCGCAGATCACTACGGCGGCCATCGAGTTCGGCCGCGACCTGCAACGGCTGCAATCACTCGCCCGGGATCGGCAGTTGCACACCGATCCGCATATCCGCAACCGGCTGGCGTGGTGCTACTCCCGGGTGCAGATCCTGCGCTTTCACGGGTATCGGGGACTGACGGCACTGCTGAACGGTCAGCGTCCCGGTGCCGACGCCGCCATCAACAAGGTCGTCTGGAGCGAGTACTTCCAGCGCTACACCGAACTGGCCGCCGAGATCCTCGGGCTCGACGCCCTCACCCCGCAGGGTGCGGGCAACGCCGCCGCGTTGATGGCCCCGGCGGTCGGAACGCCCAACTCGACTGCCTGCTGGATGGACGAACTGCTCTATGCCCGTGCGGCGACGATCTACGCGGGCAGCTCCCAGATCCAACGCAACGTCATCGGGGAGCAACTGCTGGAACTTCCAAAGGAACCGCGCTAGATGGACTTCCGATACAACACCGACCACACGGACTTCCGCAGCTCGCTGCGCGGACTCCTGCGCGAGGCGGTGCCGTTGCCACGGGTGCGCGAACTGGCCGCGGCGGGGGCTTACGACGCGCCACTGTGGAAGCGGCTCTGCGCCGCGATGGATCTGGCCGCCCTGCACGCCCCGACCGAATACGGCGGTGCCGGTGCGACGTTGACCGAGACCGCGATCGCGTTCGAGGAACTCGGCCGCGGACTGGTTCCGGTTCCACTGACCGCCACGACTTTCGCGATCGAGGCGGTGCTGCGGCTGGGCGATGCAGACCAACGCCGCCGACTGCTTCCCGAACTGCTGACCGGAGACCGGATCGGGGCATTCGCGGCGGCAGCAGCCGATGCCGCCGACCCGGCATCGGCCACCGTGCTCGCCGCGCATGACGGGGTCTGCGCGGTGGTGAGCGGCGAGTGCTCTCCGGTACTGCACGGCAGCGCCGCCGACCTGTTCATCGTCCCGGCCCGGGTCGGCGGCACACTCGGGTTGTACGTGGTCGAAGCCGACTCGCCCGGGGTCGTCGTCGAAGCCCTGCCGTCGTTCGACGGCACCCGTCCGCTCGCCCGCCTGCGCCTCAGCGGCGCGCCCGCCGAGGCGCTGACCGACACATCACCCGACGGGTTGGAGCGGGTCCTGGACGTGGCCCGCGTGCTACTGGCCGCCGAAATGCTGGGTGGCGCCGAGGCGTGTCTTGAGCTGTCCGTCGAATACGCCCGCACCAGAAGGCAGTTCGACCGCCCGATCGGCTCGTTCCAGGCGGTCAAACATGCGTGCGCCGAGATGCTGATCGAGATCGACGCCACCCGGCTGGCAGTGATGTTCGCGGCGATGAGCGCCTCGGACAACGACGAACTGGCCATCGCCGCACCACTCGCGAAGGCGCAGGCCGCCGATACGTTCACCCTGTGCGCCGGTTCGGCGATCCAGGTGCACGGCGGCATCGCGTTCACCTGGGAGCATGATCTGCATCTGTACTACCGCCGGGCCAAGAGCACCGAAGCACTCTTCGGCAGCAGCACCGCACATCGCGCCCTGCTGGCCGACCGGATCGGCCTGTAGACCCGCCGGATGGAGGAGGAGCGACCGATGACCTCGTACGCGGCCGGCGCCGATACCCCGCCCCTGCTCGAGGAGACGATCGGGCACAACTTCGAGCGCACGGCGTCGATCCACCGCGACATCGAGGCACTGGTCGACGTGCCCAGTGGCCGGCGTTGGACCTACGGCGAACTCGACGCCGAGATCGACCTGGTGGCCCGTGCGTTGCTGGCCAGCGGCATCCAACGGGGGGACCGGGTCGGCATCTGGGCGCCGAACTGCGCGGAGTGGACCATCCTGCAGTTCGCCACCGCGAAGGCAGGGGCAATCCTCGTCACCGTCAATCCGGCCTACCGGACGCACGAATTGGCCTATGTCCTCACTCACTCCGGCGTCCGACTGTTGTTCTCGGCGACAGAGTTCAAGGGGTCCGATTACCGCAGCATGGTCGCCGAGGTGCGTGCCGAGCTGCCAGATCTGACCGAGGTGGTGTTTCTGGGGTCCGGGGACTGGGCGCAACTGCGCCTGCGTGCGGAGCACGTGTCCACCGAGGACCTGCGCCGCCGGATGGCCGCCCTTCGAGCCGACGATCCGATCAACATCCAATACACCTCGGGTACAACAGGTTCCCCCAAAGGGGCGGTGTTGTCGCATCGCAACATCCTCAACAACGGCTTCTTCGTGACCGACCTGATCAACCTTCGGCCCGGTGACCGGTTGTGCATCCCGGTACCCTTCTACCACGGCTTCGGCATGGTGATGGGCAATCTGGGTTGCACCACCCACGGCGCCACCATCGTGATACCGGCCGCCGGATTCGACCCCGCCGCGACACTGGCTGCCGTGGAAACCGAACGCTGCACAGCGCTATACGGGGTGCCGACCATGTTCATCGCCATGCTCGGGCATCCCGACCTGGCCCGGCGCGACGTCTCGTCGCTGCGCACCGGCATCATGGCCGGCTCGCCGTGCCCGGTAGAGGTGATGAAACGCTGCCGCGATGAGTTGAACATGACGGAGGTGGCCATCGCCTACGGCATGACCGAGACCTCACCGGTGTCCTGCCAGACGCTGGTCGACGACGATTTGAACCGGCGGACCGCCACCGTGGGACGAGCACATCCCCATGTTGAGATCAAGATCGTCGATCCCACCGCCGGCACGATCGTGCAACGCGGTGAAACCGGTGAGTTCTGCACGCGGGGTTACTCGGTGATGATCGGTTACTGGGCCGACGTGGACCGAACGCGGGAGGCCGTCGACGAGGACGGTTGGATGCACACCGGTGATCTGGCGGTGATGCGCGATGACGGCTACTGCCAAATCGTCGGTCGAATCAAGGACATGGTGATCCGCGGCGGTGAGAACGTCTATCCGCGTGAGATCGAGGAGTTTCTGCACACCCACCCCGACATCGTCGACGTCCAGGTGATCGGGGTTCCCGACGAGAAGTACGGGGAGGAGATCTGCGCCTGGATCAAGATGCGCCCGGGAGCCGACGCACTGGACGTCGAGGCGGTGCGGGCATTCGCCACCGGCAAGCTCGCGCACTACAAGATTCCCCGCTACATCCATCTGGTGGATGACTTCCCGATGACGGTCACGGGCAAGGTGCGCAAGGTCGACATGCGAGCCGAGACGGTGCGACTCCTCGGCCTGCGTGAGCCATGACTGGCGCAGCTCAGCCGGGTGGGCGGCTGCCGACCTCCAGGCCTGCCAGATTCGAGGTACCGCAGAAGATCACCCGACCCCACTCCTTGACGGTGCAGTGCAGCACGCCGCCCAGGTGCTCGAAGTCGGTGTCCACATTCCGCCGCTCCGCGGGCAGTGGGACGGGCAGGACATGCGGCGGCAGGGCGGTGCCGTCGCCCACCAATTCGACCTCGTAACGGGGCGAGCGGCCGCGGATGTTCCAGTAGTTGTCCCCGATGACCGAACGCACCGGCACCGGCGGAGTCAGGCGGATCACCTTTCGCCCCAACCGAACCACCACCCCGGCAACGTCGCGCTGCAGCGGACCGAGTTCCAGCAGTCCGCCGGAGAATGCGACCGAGACGTCGGCGCCGTCGAAATCGTGCGCCTGGCCCCACCACCATCGCAACGGGAATCCGGCGCCCCAGTTGCGCTCGGCATACAGTATCGCGTCGGTGAAATCCCAACGCTGCCCTTCGAATTCGACCGAACCCGAGGCGCGCCCGCCTAGACGGTACGGGTGCCAGTACTGGTTGAGGAACGGGATCGAGGAGAAGATTCCGCCGCCGGCGAAGGCCTTGGGCCAGATGAAGGGGTCGCTGAACTCCATCCGGAGATGCAGATCGTCGAGGCGGAAGTCCACCCGGTCGGTGCCGGCCGTGAAGGCCGACGGGCCCGAGCCGGCCGAGACCGTGAACGGGGAATCCGTCGCGACAGCGCCATCGAGTGCGGCGGCCCGAACAACGCCGCCGGGATGCAGCGCGACGGCGGTCGTGGACCAGTCACCGGCGGGATGGCGGTTGACACTGCACAGGGCGACGATTGCCCGGCCCGAGGACGGCTCGGTGGCACGCCAAAACCAGCCCTCCATCTCGGTGTGATGGGAGGGCAGTGGGTCGCCGAACGGCACGTCCGCGCCGGTCCGCCGGTAACCCTCGACCAGCCGTTGCAGTACCCCCGCCATCGTCAGTGCACGCCCTCCATCAGCCGGCTGATCCGCGGGGCCAGTACCCAGACCACCAGGCCCACCACGATCGCGACAGCGCCCAGGATACCGAAGTAGGCGGCCTCGTGCTCCTCGCTGTAGTAGCGGGCGAGCACACCCGACATCGCCGTACCGAGTCCCACCGAGAAGAAGTACAACGCCATCATCTGCGCGCGGAAAGCGTTGGGGGCCAACTGGGTGGTGACCGAGAGCCCGATCGGCGACAGCATCAGCTCGGACACCGCGAAGACCGCCATGATGGCGACCACGACGAGGGCGGGCACGCTGCGGCCGGTGCTGGCCGCCATCGGCAGGAACAGCAGGAAGGCCGCGCCCATACCCATCACGCCATAGGCGAATTTGCGCGGAGTGGTCGGCGCGCGTCGACCCAGTCTGGTCCACATCAGGGCGAACACCGGGGAGAGCAGGATGATCCACACCGGCTCGATGGAGCCGATCCAGTTCGACGGTGCGGTCCAGCCGAAGATCGACCAGTTCATCCGCTCGTCGGAGTGGACCGCCAGCACCGTG